>CALJPJ010000176.1 GCA_937980625.1 uncultured Bdellovibrionales bacterium | reverse complement strand
CTAATTTTAATAAGGCTTTCACTGTAATAGATAATATGAATGGTGAGGCTGTAGCTGTAAATGCTTTAAATACCTCTTCTAGAATTGATTTTACAAATAACCCTTCAGCTCAAAATTATTTCACAGAATTAAAAGGAGTTGTTAAACAAGCTGGTATTTATAATCTACAATTTAATATAGTTTATTCTGATGCCACGACTGATGCTCAAAGTGTACAAGTGGTGATTAATTCGTCCTTAAAACCTATTTTCAGATATAATTTAATTAATACTTTTGCAGATGGAGCTTTAGCAGTTCCAATTTCGAAAGTTTATAATCAAGTGAATATTACTTATGATGTTTTAAAAGGTTCGTTAACCCCTATTTTAGATGGGTATATAGAAAAAAACATTTATTGTAATAGTGCGATTTTAGAGAGCTTTTTATTTGAAACAGGTGATACTAATGGTCATCAAGCGTGTGTAGAAAGTGAAGTATCTTCTACGTCTGAGACAGTGATTTTATTTTCGAGAGTAGAAACCTCTTCAAGGGTTGTCGGAGGCTTATCTCTGGGAACAAGAAAAGGGGCCTTGGTTTCAAGATCATCTTTTAATCATACCTTAATTCATGAATTAGGACATAATTTAGGTCTTGCTCATACCCATGAAACTTATGCGGCATTAAACTTCCATCATAGCTCTCAAAATAATGGTGCTTATGATGGTGGTTTCTTTAGAAGGTTAGTGTACTCTTACAATACTTTCAGGCCGTTACAGTATGGTGATGGTATTCATGATACCCCTATAGATCCATTTGGTTCGTATTATGTTAGTCCACTCATGGGGGGAGGAGGTTTTTTCACAGCTTTTAATGGTGTATTAGAGGGAGAAGCTCATTTACTGTATAAAGGTTCCCAGCCTGTTTCCGCTATATTTAATGATAGTGAGTATATGTGCAAACAAGTTTATAATGAAGGAGTATATAACTTTGCTTGTGATAATTATTCTTACATCTTTGATGATGCAATAATAAACAATGTTATGAGTTATTGGTATAAAATCCCAGGTGAAGAGCATCTTACCCCCGGTCAAATAAGTAAAATGGTTTCAGTTATAAATAATTACCCTGCGATTCAGTGAGGTATGACTGTTTATTATCCTGGGGTCCTGGTCCTAAGGATCAGCTTAATTGAGTTGATAGAATTTTCAGGTTTGAATTTAAATTTTGTCTTTGATACTATTTTACTAATATTAGAGATTTTGTAGTGGTATTCGATGTATGTAGGTAAATCAATTTAACTTATAATTTTAATAAACAACTTTAAAAGCTCCCGTTGTATTCTTTCAATCTTCAAGGTCGGCATTGAATTAATGACCGCACAAGACCTTGGTCTGGAGTTTTAGATAAGTTCTAAACCTGGGGTTAAGGGGGACTGAAGACATAATATAATTTTTAATATACAATGTTTGCAGGTTTATGTTTTTCAATGTAATTTTTCTTTTAGAGATAAATTTTAAATCTATTTAACTTTTTTTAAAAAAATGGTGAGTTACAATTGTCAAGGTGACGAGACCTCTATTTTTTTGAATTTAAAATATAGCATATTTTTAAAAAGGGCAACCTATGAGTGCAACAACAAAGAGATCAGTATCTGAAAAATTATTTATAGCAATTTTTGTTCCAGCTATTATTTTGTTTTACTGTATCTATAAATATCCAACTTGGTTTGTCGATGAAAGCCAGGTGGCAAACTATTTTTATTGGTTTGGTAAAAGTACGTCCTTTTGGTACATGACAATTTATACATTTTTTGTGTGCTTTATTTGTGTGAAAGTTCTTTTTAAAAATAGATCAGCTTATTCAAGTGATGCCACTAAGCCACTAAGTAATTATCAAAAGTGGAAGTGGCGTTCAATTTTTGCTTCTCAGCTTATATTATTTTACCTGATACCATTTGTAGTCCCCTATTTAAAAAGTGGAGCTCCATTTTTTGCTGATACGTATACTCCAGTTGGCAAAGACGCTTATATTTATATGTTTAATGGTTTCACGTCTATGGGTGGGTTTATTTACTTATTTGTACTTGTTCCTATCGCCGTATGGTTTTTTGGTAAAAGATATTGCTCTTGGTTTTGTGCATGTGGCAACTTGGCTGAAACAGCTGGGGTTACAAAGCTTGGCTCAAAATGGGTTAAAAATTATACACCAAGAGGCCCACTAGCTCAAAAGATGGAGTGGTTACAATTTGCTTTCATGGCTTTTGGCATTACATTTGGATTAGTTTTATTTCTAGACGCTTGGCAGATATTTTCAAGCCCAAGTCTAAAAGAGGCTATGAGACATTTTCAAGATTTTGTTGTAGACTTTATGTTTGGTGCTATTGTTGGTGTTGGTGCTTACCCTTTTTTAGGCACACGAGTGTGGTGCCGTTATGGCTGTCCAGCTGCACAGTTTATGAAGTTGTTTGGTAAATTTTCTAGATCAAAATTTAAAGTGCAAGCCAATAGTTCTTGTAAGGGGCTTGGGCTTTGTTCAAAGGTTTGCCCTATGGGGATAGATGTTGAAGGCTATGCCCATAAAAACAAGGTTGCCATTAATGGCTCTTTTAGCTTGAATGATACACCTTGTATTGGTTGCGGAGGTTGCGTTGATATTTGCCCAGTTAAGGCATTAAGTTTTCAAAAAATTCTTAACCCTAAAAAAATGGAAGCAGTTCAATGAGTGAAATAACAACACAAGGATTATTATATTTATCTTCTGGAGCTCTTTTATTTATCACTATGTTATTTATTTTTCGTGAGTTGGGTGCTAAAAGTGGGAGTAGTGAGGATCCTTCCATCTCTGACCCTAATCCCTGGCTAGGAACAGACTTGCTAAAAATAGTTAATATTAAAGAAGAGACTCATGACATTAAAACTTTTCGTGTTCAAAGAGATAGTGGCGGACTATTTCCAAAATTTAAAGAGGGCCAGTTCCTTAGTTTTCAAATTGGAGATGATGAAAAAACATTGAGAAGTTACTCTGTTTCGTCTAGTGCACTTAATTTAAAAACCTTGGATGTCTCAATAAAGCTACTAAAAGATGGTGTTGGCTCTGGTTGGTTTCATT
>CALJPJ010000175.1 GCA_937980625.1 uncultured Bdellovibrionales bacterium | reverse complement strand
AGATAATTAGTGTAAACTAGGGTTTTGGTCAATAGTAAAAGTTAATATTATTTATATTTATTTCTTATGGGTTCATTTAAAATTCGACAACTTTATAAGTGCCTGTAATTACTATGATTATTTTTTTCAAAAAATAACCAGATTTTGAAAAAAATCTAATGTGCCTGTAAAATAGCCAGCCTACTTTGGCAGCACTTGTGCTGGAGCTCTTAATTATATAGTGAATAAATTTGAATTCCTTGAATCAAAAGCTGGAAAAAGAGTGATTTACTGTAAATATTTAGTGTGACTTCAATATATTTTTTTATATGCTTTTATATATGATCATTAAAGGCTTAAAAACTAACATCCTCAAAGAAAATGATAACCTATTGGAGTTTATCAAAGCAAACTTACAATCGACCTTTAAACAAAAAGCAGTATTAGTTGTCACTTCAAAGCTTGTTAGCTTGTCTCAAGGGCTAACTATTAGCAAGGATAATACTAGTAAAGAAGAGCTTATTAAAAAGGAATGTGATGAATACCTAGGTGAAGGTTTATATGGTCACCATTTAACTATTAAAAATAACTTACTCATGCCAACAGCGGGAATAGACTCCTCTAACTCTGAATCCGACCGCTATATATTACTCCCTCGCAACATTCATGGTTATACCAAAAATTTACATCAAGAGCTCAGTAGTTTTTTTGACTTTAATAATTGGGGACTAATAATTTCTGACTCTAAGACCACTCCATTGCGAAGAGGTGTTACTGGAGCAGCTCTTTCATATCATGGCTTTCAAGGCGTCACTGAATTAAAAGGGCAAATCGATTTATTTGGCAAACGCCTAAGAGTCACTAGCCAGAATAGAGTAGATGCATTGGCTGCAGCAGCAGTGTTTGAAATGGGAGAAAGTAATGAACAAACTCCAATTTGTATAATTACAGAGGCAAAACTGAATTTTACAACAGACAATGGAGAGTCCGTATTTGTTGATAAAGAAAATGACATTTACTCCCCTCTATACATAGACAAAATAATTCAACATTAAAATTTGTGCTCCCCTACAGTTTATTTTAATTTTTAGTGCCTTACTTGAAGCACTTCTACCGAGCCAAGCAGGTAAATCCTTCCAACCAATCTTTGTCGCCGTTGAGTTACAAACTTTTGTCTCGAATTTTTCTCCCTACATTGCTGATTAATTATAAAAAAATTATAGTAAAACCTGAGTGCAAATCATAATTGAAAATATATATGAAAAACTACATCTGCTTGAGGCAAGTTAATTCGTCGAATAATTTGAAGATCTACTGCATCTATTTAATTGGAAAAAAATTATTCTCCATTAAATCATTAGCCCCCAATGTTATCATTACTTTTTGCAATAACACATATATTAAATTATAATATTGGTCCTTAGGTGGCATCTTAGATAAAACTTTAAAAAAAGATTTATGTTTGTCATTAATGCAAAAGCTTTACTTACTAACACTATAGATTTGGCTACACAAATCTCTCCATAGTTATTTCTATACCTTGTTTTAATTTCAGTGGTTATTGTTCATCAACTTGCTAGGCTAGATTTACCCGTGCATGCCCGGAGTCCTTACCGTTACAGCTCCAAAAGGAGCTGACCTGAGCCTTAAGCTCAGGAACCATCGTCGGCACTTGTCACTAATTTTTTTATTTTAAAGATACAAGTGGTTAACGCTGAATTCATTCAACCACAGGTAAACCCTTGGTACTCTGTCTTCGACCGCATAACTCCACTAAAAACTCCGTAGTTAAGCATTATAAATAATAAATTGACTAAAGCCTATCAAAGCTTTGTCTATACACCTGCTGTATTTAGAATATGTTAGCCTAGGGCCGCTTAAATATAGTGAAAAGCTTACAACCAAGTACATAGAACTTACAGCTCAATCATACTGTAAAGCTTTCTAATCAGGATAAATAAATCTTCTAAGCCCTTTTATAACTACTTGAAATACTATCTTGGTATGGCATAGGTTTTGCTGCTACTTCACATAAAAGAAAGGTGGTGCCTCGATGCTTTCAATCAATTTGAAAAAACACATAAGTTCAATCTTAATAATTTTTCTAGTGCAGCCATATTTTGTATATGCAAGCGAAGACCTCGAATACGATAGAATACAAGATTCAATTATCAAAAGCAGTAATACCGAAAATAATAACGATCAAAGCTCATCTCTTGAAGAAAAGTTAAGTAATAATGATAATAATATTGAGAAAAAAAAATATTTAAAATTAAGAGATGAGCAAAGTAACCTTTTATACAAACTCATTAATACAGTTCCAGGTGGCACTCCTTTTGTTGGATCTTTTTTTGAAGTCGCTCTCAATGAAATTTTTATTGATGAAAATAAGCCTCAAGATAAATTCGATCACAACACTCAAGATAACTTTAAGAAATTAATTGATCTGTATGAAGCTTACCCTGACGATTTTGCTGAAATCACTAAAGCATCTGTTAAACTTAAAAAAGAAAGCAAAAAACATGCAATAGATTTAGACACCCATAATATACTTTATGTATATGAAAAATTAAAGGACATGGGAGCTGATAAAGATGAGAGGATTGGAAATCTTCTTGAAAAAATTAATACTGCAGCTGAAGAACGATCTAAATTAAACTCAGATCTTAAAAGTGGTATTAATATTAACCAAACAAAGCTCAAAGAATTAAATGGCACCATTAGTCAACTTGCTAATAACTTTGATAATCTAATTATAACTGAAATCATGCTCCAGGCGACAAATACGAAGAACCTGCCTAAGGAAATTACCTACCAACTTAAAAACTCTATCGAAAAACTCAAGCGCTCTAAAGATGAAAATGGCAATATTAACGATCAAAAGCTATACGATGAAGGATTAAAAGAAACTAATGCTGCCAAATTGGCATTGGATCTTTTCAATAGTAGAGAGGTCATACAAATTGGGGGATTGAAATTTGACCACATTACAGATCAAAAAATGCATAGTTTTACAGAGGGTGTTGGGGTTGCTTATTACACGATCCAGTCTCTCCAACACTTAAGCCAACTAACAAACAACCCTAAGTTACAACAAGCGATCAATGACTCCATGCAACTCACTCACAGTATGACAGTTGCATTTCATAGCTTCTCTTCTCTAACTAGCAACATAGGAGCTATTGCTGCTGCAGGTGCAGTATCTGCAGGAATAGGTGCAGTGGTAGGAATCATTACTATGCTGGGCTCAAAAAAGAGTGAATCTCAACAGAAAAAGGCCTTTGAAGCGATCTTTAAACAACTAAAGACTATATTAGAAGTCTCTCACAAAATTTATAAATTACAAATTGAATCGTACAAAGACCTCCAATACATCAAGTTTCAAAATGAAGTTATAAAAAATAGAATTTTTGAAGTTCAAACTTTTTTAGTCAGTTTACATGATAATCAATACACACTAAATAGTGATTTAAAAACTCAGTTAGATCAATTATCTAATAAAATTGATCAATCATCAGATAAACATAATTTTGACTATCTGGAAGACACCTTAAAAGAAATATTTACTAAATTTAATGATTTTATAGATAAGTACACAGACCTTCTAAGTGAAAAAAAAGAGGCCATTGCCTTGGGCAAGTTTGACAGTGAAACTTTAGATAAAATAAATAAATATGAATATGACTTACCCAAAAAGACTGATCAAGTCGTCAGCTTTTTACTTGTTAATGAAGAAGAAATAGATCATTCACTAAATTCAAGACTTCGATTTGACGGATTTAACACATTATTTAAGTTGAGCTTATCCCATTTACAATCTGCAAGGGAAGATTCACAACCTAAAAGGGAAGATCATTTTAATAAGTACTCGATAAATACAAGGTATAATACTCCTTATAACCTAGAAAACAACAAGCTCGATTTCCGTAACCTTTATAAGCTTAAAACTGAGCATTTTTTTGACCACTTGCACACGATGTACAATAATACCCTCTCCGACTCAAATATTAGTTACAGTGACGATGGTGTTCAATTCATGTATCAAGACCTTACTGATCAGTCTAAGGAAAAAAACCATCAAATTTTAGATCCTAATATTTTTAATTTAAAGCGAAGTAACTACTTACTGTTCAACATATTACATCACTTATATAATGAATTACAAAATTTTAAATTCAATGGCAAAAAAATATCTGAAAATGCAATTAACATTATCAATAAAAGAATTGATGAAAGTATCGAAATACAAAAAGCTTACAGGTCTATTCTTCCGGTTGCAATAAATAGATTTACTAATCAAATTAACTCTTTTACACAAAAAATTAAAATACAAGATAACAAAAGCACAGAAAGTCTATTACCAATTGTTAAAGTTATAAACAATTTAAATGCGGAGATTAGAGAGATTGAAAAATCTCTTGAGTCAAAAAAACATGTACTGTCTCACGACTTTGCAAATGATCGTTACTATCGTGAAAGAAACTCAAAGCACCAGTACGGAAAACCCGAACAAGGCTACCCAAAAGTGATGAAGTTCAACTTTGTGTCTAAAAATAGCGTAACTTTTAACCAGTTTCGTCAAGGGCTCTTTGGACTTTATGAAGTTGATATAAGAACTAATAAAATAATATCTAATCCTCAACAACTAATTAGAAGGAAAAATAAAAAATCACCTAACCTAAGGGAAAAACCTACATACAGTAAGGTTGTTACTCAATTTGATGCGATTGATGTCAATAAATTAGGATTAAAGGTTGAAAACTTAGCTACTAAATATGGATTAATTAATAGAGTTCAAAGTGTTGTTAAAAAAAGCGAAAAGGTCGATCTTTTAGATTCTGATGGGCCAATAATACAAGGTTTTTTTCGTTTAGCTAATTATGTATGGAGATCTCAAGTTAAAGAATATAAGAGCTATTATAGGATTTTAAAATCTGACCTAACAAAACACTTAGAGCTTAAGTCAAACACAGATTATAATTTCTCAACCAAACAATTCCCAGGTAACGAAACTAAAGTCTCAGACTTAATTTATTTGGGCCACAACCACGGAACATACACTCCTAAGTTTCGTGATCATAATGATTTAGATATTATATTAAATGCTAATAGAAACAAACACTTAAAGAAAAATGGTAAAATTCATATTCTAACTAATCTATACACCTTTAAAAAAGATCGACAAACTGTAGTGAAATTAAAACCCGCAGAAATAAGATTGCCAGAAAAACATTATATATACCCTCACCAAATGAAAAGCTACAGAGAGAACCCACTCATACATTACAAAAGCGTTCCGTTTGATATCCTATATGCACAGCAAATTGATGATGGCGTAATGTACAATTTCAAGATGCTAAAAACTCTTTCATTTTATATGACAAAAGACTTATCAGAATTAATGAAAGCTGCTGGCACAAAAGATGCTAGACTCTTAAATAATTTAAACTTAAGTAAAAGTTACTATAAAAAAATGGGCATTGATTTAAATAAAACATATGAAACTTTAAAATATGATTTTGCTCAAATTGAAGATCAACGTTTAGCTTGGTATCATTTTTTAAAAGCTGGATTCCAAGGCTGTCAAAACAAACTCTTTTTTACCAATTATATGATTCATCAAAATAAATTAGCTCCACAAAAAGAGGTTAAAGACAATTTACCACCGGAAAAAATATTTTCAAACCATGAGGTGCCAACTGTTTTTAAGTACACTGAAAAATACTTGCCATCCCTAGACTTAACATATGGCAATAACATAAATAAAATTTCTAATTTAAAAAATATTAACTTTAGCGAAGCATACTTTAATAATATACTTTACCCTTGGATAAAGGCTTCTCAATCAATTCTTGACCCTTCAGTTATAATTAAAGAAATAAATAACAAAAAAGATCTTAAGTGCGGTAGCATAGCCATAAAAGCAGTTACATCTCCTGATCGAGAGAGTGTAATTATAAAGGAATCACCGTTTACTTTAAAACAAAAATTTAAAAAAATGAATATTGTAAAATAAATTAAAGCAGTCTAGCTTGGGCTGCTTTATAACTTTATCTTTAATGGATTTTGTTATAAAAACTAATTTATTGATTATTTCAACAATTTTATTTTTTTTAACTTCATTGCTGGAAAACAAAAAATTTCTCAATTAAGTTAGCTGATTATTTTGTCTGGTGTAATAAATAGCTCAGGAAAATAAGTTAATCAACTCACTAACTTCCAATTGACCGGTTTGATCATAAAACACTTCCTGATACATTTTATTAAGTCGGTAGGTCCTTCTCTACGCTCAAGATGACAGTTTGAAGTAGGTCGATTATAATAGCTATTACAAGGCCTCGATGTTAGATCTGATCGTGACTCATTCTTAGATTTGTCAAATTGAGTCTAGATCTTTACAGTTCATACCAATTCTATTAAATCAGCCCCTAAATTCCAAGCTTAATTAATAGAACTGGTATTATCCGCCTAACACAAGTATTCATAAATTAACTAGATTGTATTATAAACTCGAGTAATTGACTTTCCAATGATGTCTTGTATCTACAGGAAAACTTTTTACCTTTTTGACAGCACAAGCCTTATTATAACTTTCAAACATATATTTTTTAATTTTTTTAACTAAAGCAGGGTTTAGTTTTTTAGTTTCAATATATACACAAATTTTTGTTCCCACTTTTTTGACTGCAACTCGCTCATTTATGTGCAACCTTTGTCTTAATTCAGTTTCAAGTTCTAAATTATACTTTTCAATATTAGAGTTTATGATTTTAAATTTTTTTCGGCCAAGGATATGAACACAACCATTTGAATCCATATACCCCATATCACCAGTTTTATGCCAAATTTGTCCTAGCTTATCATGTAGCTTAAATTTTTTGTTTGCTAACTCATTATTAAGATAATTTTTTACTACATGATTCCCACTAATAACAATTTCTCCAACTTTACCCTTGCTAACAAAGTTATTGTCATCGTTTACAAATTTCATATTAATTTCACTGATGGGCTGTCCCACATTAAATGAATAATTTTGACACTTTACATATTCAGACATTTCTACAAATGAAATGGGCTCAGCTTCAGTAGAACCATAAACAATATGACTATCCGCCTCTTTAAATTGATTCATAATTTTTATGGCCAAATCAGGAGGCACTGGTGCTCCACCAGTAATTAACTGTCTGATGCTAGATATTTTATTCATAGCGTGATCACATAATTTGTCTAGGTAGCCAGGAGCTGATGAAATCCGACTGACCTGATACTTAATCATTGCTTCTACTATACCAGTAAAATTTATTTGTGACAGTTTTTTACCAAAAATATCAGGAACTAAAGTTGTTATGCCCGATAGTATGTTTTGAAAAACAACTACTGGGAAAAAAGTAATATCAACTGAATTATTGTTATACTTCCAATAATTCGCACTTGTAAAAAATTGATTATATGAAATTTCATAATTTCGATTAGCGGCTTTAATATTGCCAGTGGTACCAGTCGTGTAGGAGATTATTAAAGGATCTTCTTTTGACATCTTACGGACAATTAATTCCTTTGTAGCTTTATAGCTTGATTTAACACTTCTAAATTTTCTAGACTCTCGATCTGACAATATAACTTCACGACTTCTCATTGCAGGCACAATCCATTGATACTTCAAATACTTACTTTGTGTAAAAATAAATTTAGGGTTAGCTATTTTAATAGTTTTATTTAAATATTTAGGCTGAACAAATACTGGTGCAGCCCCTAAGCCAATTAAAGCTAATGATGCAGCATAAAACTCTACACTTGGCAGTAAAAGCATTAAAATTCGATCACCCTTAACAACCCCTAAACGATCAAACTGCTCATTATACGAGTGAACCAAGTTATAAAACTGTTTTATTGTATAGACTTTCTCTTTATTTTCTGGATAAAATATTAATAGATTAGAGTTTGGCTTACTTTCGTAATGTTTAATAAACAAGTCGATAAAATTGTTAATAGTTTCCATCTAATTATAATAAAAAAGTGGGGGGCACATGTCTAGCAAAGTTAGTTACCAAACAAATTGGTTTAAAGGTTTACTTTTATGGATTGTTGAAAGGTTTCCACCAGTTAACATTTTAGCTTCGACAGTACTATTTTTTGTTATTTACTCTTTTGTTTGCCTGACACTGGATCAAGGTCCAGCTGTGGGTATAAAAGAAGTCTTTGCAGCCCTTGCAGTATGTAGCTTTATGCTACTGCTAAGGATTTCAGATGAGTTTAAAGACTTTAACTTAGATCATAAACTTCATCCCGAAAGAGTTCTCCAAAAAGGATATATAAGCCTTAAAACACTCGCCTACATGGCCACCTTATGTATTTTACTCCAAGTTCTTTTTAACCTTAAGTATAATTCGCCAGTAAATATTTTTTGGCTGGCTAGTATTAACTGGTTATTTTTAATGCATAATGAATTTTTTATTAAAGATTGGCTTAAAAAACATAGCTTTTTATACTTATTATCTCATATGACAATTATGCCCCTCATCACTGCTTGGGTCTTGTCAGTTTATAACGTGCCTATAATGACTAGCACACTAGTTATTTCTGTGATTTTTATCGGCTCTATTTTATTTGAGCTATCAAGAAAAACACGAGGACTTGATGAGGACCCAAGGCTAGAATCTTACCCTCAAAAAATTGGCTTTAAATGGCACGCCTGCTTACTTGTAGCACTTACAGCGCTACTTATATTTACTTACCAACTTATGCTCATTAAGTTTAATATAAACTCGCAAGTCAACTACGTACTCACTATTGGCGCAGCCTGTATTTTTGCTCTATCCTCAATTTACACAGCCATTAGCCCTAAAAAATTATCTCGAAAAATTTTAGAAGGAAATTACTCGCTACTTATGCTTACCTTATATGGGCATTTTATCTACTCAATGTTTAACTCTTTCACCACATAATCAAAATGGATAATATTTTATTTAATAAAGAAAATCCATTTTATAAAACTGGTCGAGTTCAGACTCTTGAGAAAAATAACTCAAAACTCCATATATTCTCTAACCCTGATTACAGATTTAATAATGAAAAGTATATTTCATTTATAAAACAGTCTCCTAACTATGAATACGACGACCAATGCATCAAAGAGCTCATAACTCATGCTAAATTAGGTAATGCTAAAAGAATTATCGGTCCAATGTGCTTTTCAAGCCTGTATGACTACAGGGTAAAGCTATTTGATTCAGAACTATATATTCCAGGCGAACCCACTGGGACTCTACAAGATTTTAAAACATTACAAAAATTTGGATTTGAAAAAATTGAAACTTACTCAACACAATACATTCCGGATCCCCAAGCTATTTACAAATGGGGAAAAACACGATCACAAAGAGTAATACGACAGGGAAAAAAGTTTAAAACTTTACAAATTGATCAACTCATTAAAAATAGACAGTTCGATAAAATTTTACTTTTTTTAAATAAATTATTTAAAAACAATCTTGGCTTTATCAATATCAGTCCTTTTGATTTGCAACTTTTATTTAAGTCATCAATTATAAATGACGCCAAAAAAGCACCTAGCTTTATTGTTACTGATGAAAATGGTGAATATGTTGGTTTATTTTTATCCTACTTTGGAAAAAACGTTTTTGAACCTCAAAACTTAGAGGACACTTTATATTTTAAAACCATTGGCGCGTTGTCAAATCAGTCTTGTACACAGGCAGAAGTATTTTTCTATCTTATTCATCAAATTTTTAGTGGCTATGATGTATTTACAAATAAAAAAACATCTATTTGTTTTTGCCTAATGAAAAATGGAAATGTTGCTGAGAAAGTTGCACAAAAGTTTTCTACACAAAAAAGAGACTACGCTCTTTTATCTTTAAAGCTTAGGTAGGTTATACCAACT
The DNA here is from genome assembly GCA_937980625.1 of uncultured Bdellovibrionales bacterium. GTDB lineage: Bacteria > Bdellovibrionota > Bdellovibrionia > Bdellovibrionales > UBA1609 > JAHDIR01. Next base: position 3,991 of record CALJPJ010000175.1, on the reverse strand, counting down.
CCATTAAATAAGCCCCTAAAATCTAAGCTGATTTAAATTATAATGCGCGGAGTTCTCCCGCAGGGAGCTGTTTGAGCACATTATGGTTTAAATCAGCTTAGATTTTAGGGGCTTATTTAATGGAGTTGATATAACTATGGATTTAACAACAATTAGCATAAAAACTTAATAAAAATAACTTCATAACAGTCGCTAACATAAAAATTTATTAAGTGGACTCATTTCCGGATAGAGGGTTACTAAGTTTGAAAATGTTTTGAATTTTTCTTTTTTGAACATTACGTCCATATATAATTTGTTATTCATAAGAAACTTAATTTCTTTAAGTAAACTATCATAAACTGAGGTGTCTTTAATTTTCAGTTCATTAATTATAGACTTAAAAATAATTTTTAATGTTTTAGATGGGACAATAATCTTGTTAACTGTATTATACAACATTTTTACAGCTATTTTCTTTTTATAATTAGATTTCGTCTTATAAAAATTATTAATAAAATCAATATCAAATTGTACATGCTGTAACTCATCCTGTAGGTGCAAGAAATGAGCTTTACAAAATAAACTATCAACACTTTTTTTGGCATTAACATACTCATGACTTACAATAATTGTTTTTTCCTCAAAATACACAGCCAGCCAAGACCAAAATAAAAATAAATTTGGTTTTTTAAAAATAAAATCTGCAAAAAAATTATGAGACTTAAATTGTTTTAAAAAATAGTATGGCTTACCATTATATTTTTTAGGCTCAGCAACATTACACAAATTAATAAATAAATCACAATGATCTTTTTCTTCTTCAACAAACTGCTCACACTGCAGACGTAGTTGACTATTCATTGATTCTACTTGCAATAACTTAGTGATTGATGTGATTAAACACTCCTCAAGAAAAACAAATTTTTCGCACAAACCAAGAGCATAATACTGATTAAATTTTAATTTCTCCTCGCCTGATAATAAGTTGTATGAAGGTAAGTAGGAGATTGGGTTCATATTACTTGGCAACCAAGCAATGCTACGATTTACCCCCAAGCTCCAATTCATTTTTGCAGACAATTTATAAGTTTTTGTTTCATTAAATCCATTAAGTTTTCTAGATAAACTTTGATTACCTTTTAATAACATTAATCTCTCCGCTTTTTCCATTTAACTTGACTATACTTCCAGTTTTTAAAATCCTAGTTACATCGGGAACACCAACAATTGTGGGTAAACCCATTTCTCTTGCAATAACTGCAGAATGGGATAAAGCAGAACCTTTTTCTACAATAAGACCTTTAATCATTGGGAACAATGGAGCCCAACCAGGATCTGTTCGTACAGTGCAAAGAATTTTATTTTTTATGTTTATTGACTCATTTGGCTCATCTAATACAACAACTTCACTTTCAACAAGGCCAGGATAACACCCAAGACCACTCAATAAATTGTTATTTTCATCCACAACTAAATCTTTTAAATATTCAATATTTTTATAAAATGGAAAATTGGACTTCATATGACTAAGTGGTGTTTTTTCATCAAAGTCTACAAACTCTTTCTTTCTTAACTCTATTAATGCTTTTAAACATTTATTTGAAGACTTCGCGCAAATATAATTCTGAACTTCTTCACTTGTTAAATAAAAAATATCTCTGCTTTCATTTATAACTAACTTATTGGCAAATGATTGACCAATTAAATTGTAAACGTCCCTAAATAAACCTACTATTCGAGTTCTATGCATACGCATATGCTCTCTATATTTCACACCCTTACGCAAGGATTTGAGATTTAATTTAAAGCGCATCAAGGCTATAGAACCAAGTTGTTTTTTTATCTCTATAAAAACTTTTTGCTCTGCTTCATCTCGTAAGTTCGTATTTTGACTTGAATCTATAACTGTATAATTAACTAACAAATTAATTAATTTTTGTGGATTATTTTTATAAGTTATCGTTTCAAGTTTTAACTCTCCAACGCAACGATCACCATAATAACTCAAAAACTTTTTTATTTTTTTTCCAAGCTCAGAGTCTGCCTTCTCAATCATTTCAAGATTTATCGACTCATTAAAGTTTAATCTATTACAGGCTTGAAGTTGGCGCGCCAATTCTTTAATTTCATAGGTTGGTTTTACGCTTTCAAGGTCTTCTCCACTAATAAGTTGAGACAAATTGTCTTCCATTTTTATTTTAAGCAGCATTTTCCTTACAGACCCATTTTTAGTCATAACGTAAAAATCATTTACTAATGGAGCCGCCCAATTTTCTAAAAACTTCTTTTTTAAATCTAAACTAATTTGTAACAATTCACTTTCGTTAATATCACTATTTAACTTTTCAGTAAAAACGTCATAATTTATCCAAAAAGACTTATTAAAATTATTAAATATTTTATCAATCTTTATAAAATTAAATACTAATTTGAATAATATGGAAAATAGTTTTGGTATAATTTTAAATTTTTCAAGACCAGAGAGCTTAACATCCTCAACAAAATGAACAGGGTGTTCCACCCCCATCATTTGCTCCATATCTTCTTTGTTTCGACCAAAAGAAGGCAGGAACTTCAAACCATCATACCAAGATTTAATATTATAATACACACGCCCATCTATATAAGATAACATATTTGAGTGTCTAAAATTATTTTTCTCAATTTCTTGATTAGAAAATCCCATGAATTTCATGAGCTGACTATAAGCAATTCTATAACAGTCACTAGCTAAACTAAAAGTTAAAGGTAAGGTTATCCCGCAATAGCTTTCTTGAATATTTGAATTGTCAAAAACTAACGTCCTTAAGTTTTCTAGCTTACCTTTGACTGTTACCGGCCTAGTTTGATAAAAATATAGTTGATCATTTTTAAAAGCCCACTCAACATCTTGCGGCCCACCCTTACCTGATTCAATATTAATTAGTTTTTCAGTTAATACGTTTATTTGTTTAGAATTTAGAACCTGGCTTTGAGACAAATTATCATCTAATTGCAACACATCACTACTTTGCTCCAAGTTTACAAAGGCTGATTTTTGTTCAATATTCTTAGAACATTCAAAAGTTTTTTTATTAACAATATAGGTATCACAATCACTTACCCCTTGAACTACTCCCTCGCAATCTCCAAACGCTGAAGAAATATACAGTTCATTTTTATTATTAGTATTTGGGTTAATTGTAAAAGACACTCCAGACTGGTCTGAAAAAATCATTTGCTGTAAAATTACAGCCATTGAAGAGTTTAATAAATTAATATTGTTCTTTAATTTATAGTGTAATACCCTGTGCCCAAAACATGATATTATACACTTTTTAATCGCAGGTATAAGACTGCCAAATACTATATTAGGATAGCTATCTAGTTGACCAGCAAAAGAAAAATCATTACCATCTTCGCCAATCATTGAAGACCTGACTATAAATTTACTACTTGAATCTAATTTTATTTTTTTTAACCAAGTACTTATATTTTCGTTAATGATTTTCGTAGGTAATTCTGTCTTATCAATTATTTTTATTATTTCAGCTGATTTTTCTTTACAGTTATTTAAATTTGTCTCAGAAAGAATATTAAAAATTTGTTTTTCATTTGCCAATAAAAATTTTTTAGTAATGTCACTTGGAATTACACACCATGGTGGAGTTTTAAAGTTATTTTTCTCTAGCCAATACAAGCCTTCAGCTTTTCCTCCAATTTTATTACGATTTACTGGTGAAATGCTATCAACATCTAGTATTACTTGCATTACAACTCCTCTAATAAGCTTAAAACATGATGAGCTTGAGTATATATATGTGATAAAAAGCTACATTCTTTGTGTGAATGAGCAATAAAATAAAATGAAAGTCTGTGTATAATAAAGTGCTTCAAAGAAAACTTATACGCCAAAAGCCAATCTTCATTAGAGTAAGTCTTGCCAATATTTTTTTCAAATATAACTTTATGATAGCCCAGCAGTTTTTGTAGTTGATTTTTCCTAAGAGAGCTTCCTGTTGTATAAACC
>CALJPJ010000174.1 GCA_937980625.1 uncultured Bdellovibrionales bacterium | reverse complement strand
TCTTTAAATGGAAAACTACATATTCGCGAGCTGACAAAACTTTGCGATAAGCCAATTACAAATTTAGTTTCGCCATCATCATACTTTTCGGCCACTTGCCTGAGAATATCAATGATTTCAATTTCATTATCAGAACCTGGGTTTGGATTTAATAAAAACTCATGAAACTCATCAAACCAATATTGCTTGTTTCTTTGGTTAACAACAGCAACTTTTATGCTAAAGGATCCAATGTCTATACCAACAGAACGACTCAAAGTTTTACCTTCTTATGTGATTGATTTAAAATATTTAAAAAACTAACATTACTAGTAAATTTATATCATTAATATAGTATCAATTCTCTTGCCAGAAGACTATTGTGGGGCGACCACTTGGGGGTTTTTTATTGACTTTGGTCTGGCTAGTTTGACCGCTTGTAGGATTTGATGGTTGTTGACTTCCGCCATCACCACTGTCCTCATCTCCACCACCACTTTTTTCTTTATCTTCTTCTTCAAGTAAGGTTACAAATCGCTCTTTTAAATTATCTATATCAAAGGTAATAGCTGTTATTTCTTTTTTAACATTACCATAGGAGCCAGTAGTTTTAATTATAAAATTATGTTCAGAGCCAAATAACAATGGAATACCATCTGTATTAAATTCATCTGTAGAGACATTTTCTCCTTGTAAAAAACCTAAAAAGTCATCTTCATTTTGAAAAGGACCACCTTTTTCTTGGTCAGTAATTCGTTCAAGTACTTTATCAGCCACTTCTTCAGTAATTTGTTTATCTAAAGAAGTGAGAACATCTTTTGTGGCAGAGTTAATATTAATACCTTTAACGCCAAAGATAGTAATTCGAGGCTGTAGTACTTGATAAATTTCATCAGTCATATTGGGAATCATATGTAATTCTTCAACAGTTTTAAATGATTGGTTTGGTGGTAAAAAGTCAAAATTGCTATTGCCAAACTGAGATGAGATCTCTTGATAATTACTTTTCTCATCACCACCATTTGCACTTTCACTATCTTCATCGACCCAGTCTTGAATATTATTTACAAGCTCTTCAAAATCAAAGGAACTATAAGTTTCATTAAAGTTATTATTATTTTCTAATTCAATTTCAAAAATTTTTAAAATTTGTTTTTTGGTGGCTTCTTGAATTTTTTTAGAGCTCGAGCCTAAGTCATTAATGTCAATTCTACCAGCTTCATCTTCAATAAGAATGGTATACTGTCCATTCATGATAGATTCATCTTCTAATTTTTTAATGAGCCCTTGTTCTACTTTAGAAATATCTTCTGGTAAAAAAGCGGTGGGAGGCCAGGCAAAGGGGAATTGCCAAATTGGATCAAGTTTTGACTTTTGAGTTTCGGCAATTTTGCGCTGCTCTTCGGGTAAGCTATCAATTAGGGCTATAGCTTTTTGATAAATTAATACTCTGAGTAAAGCTAATTCAGTTCCTGATTTTGCCGCATAATAGGCGCGAAGTTTGTTCACAGATTGAGATGAAACACTATATTCAATAAGTGTATCATAGGAGACTGAAGTGGCTAAAAAAGTCATTATGACAACAAAAAACAGGGCCATAAGTAAGGCAACCCCGTTTTGTCCTTTTTTTAATATATATTTATTAAATTGAATAAAGCTTTTCATAATTAAGATCCTGGAGGGGGAGGTGGAGTGCTACCAGGCGGTGGCGGTGGTACGCTTGGGTTGTTGGCTTCTTCTTCTTTTTCTTTAGCTGCCTCGGCTTGTCTTTTCTTCTTAATATTGTTGGGAAAGCGAATTGGGGCCACTATAGTCATAGCAAATGTTTTGCCTTTTGAGCTTTTTTTAATTTTTTGTTTTATCCCTAATGTAATTTCAACGGCTAAAGGAAATGTATCTTTAGTGATTTGATCGCCAGATTCATCAGTTTTCCAGGTTTTTTTCCACTCGCCTTCCTTAAGTCCTTCACCAATATATCTAAGTTCAAACTTATCGACACCTTCAACCAAAACTGTTTTCGAACCATCTTTTTTTACATCATCATCAATATAAGCAATACTTCTGCGCCATAGGCAAGAACTGACACTTTTTCTAGTGAGCCTTGACTTACAACTATCTAAGTAATAGCCAACTTCTGCGAGGTTGCCTTCAGCGATATCTACTTGCGAGCGAATATGGCCCGAGCTGGAAAAGTGAACGGAGTCACTTTCACCTAAAAATTGGGTCAGTGATACTAATTTTTTTTCTTTAAATTTTTCTTTCATTTCAGTGCAAGGGTTTGCTTTGGCAACACCAGTGTTTGATCCCGTGCTCCCGGCTCCTGGAGGATTTGTTGGTGTTGTTGGTTTATTATTTTTTTCGCATCTGGCAATGCGCTCTTTTTGGGTCTCATTATAAAGCTCAGCGTGAAAGTCGTAGTAATTAAATGCTTTACTGATATCACGTTTCATAACAACGAGAGCATCTCGTACTAATGATTGTCGGTCTATTTTGAGTTGAATTTGTTTTTTTGAGCGCATAGAGCTTTGTATTGATTTAGATGATGCCAATGCTAAAATTGACAGGAGAGATAAAGCAATAATGACCTCTAAAAGTGTAAAGCCTTCTGTATTATTTAACTTCAATTTCCACCGCCACCAATGCCACCAACAAGACTAGTTAAAGCACTAAAGTCCACCTCTTTTTCAAAGTCTACAAAATAAGTAGTGAGGGCATATTTAACTTCTTTTTTTTTAAACTTTACATACACAGCAACCTCAACTTCTTTTATTGACTTTGATATATGCTCACCCATTTGTTTAATTAAAGTTATTAAAATTTCATCGGCACCGCCATCTTGACCAATTAAAACGGCGGAGAGATCGGGCATTTCAAAGTCTTGACTAGACATTGTCCAGCGATAATTTGGAAAGCCTTTAAACTTTCCTCCGTCAGAGTCTTTAATTTCTTCAATAGGTTTGTTAAGATATTCAATTTCAATTTCTGTAACTTTTCTTTGTAGAAGCTCAGCCACATTATGGTTCATCTGTGCTTTATTTAAACGAAAATAATTACCACTCCAAGCCGAAGTTAAGGTGACAATACAACCAGTAAGTATAACCATAGCAATCATAACTTCAATTAAGCTAAAGCCATTACTATTTTTAATTTCACGAAAGAAGTACTTCATAGACTAATTATTACAGACTATTAAAAGAGTGTCATGATCATATTGTTAATTTACCTAGGTATTATTGTTAAAATATATCTTGATAGAATGAACAGCTTTTGTAATGACT
>CALJPJ010000173.1 GCA_937980625.1 uncultured Bdellovibrionales bacterium | reverse complement strand
CTAACCTTTGTTTTAATACAAACTTCAGGGTAGCAATGCTGTACAAACATTTGCGCAAAAGCACCGCCTATAACTCTTGACAAAGTTTCACGCCCAGACGAACGCCCTCCACCACGATGATCAACATGGTTGAATTTTTGTTTCCAAGTGTCATCAGCGTGACCAATGCGTGAGTTATTTTTTATGTAGTCATAATCTTTTGATTTTTGGTTTTGATTATGAACTGTGATAGCAATGGGTGTACCCAAAGTTTTACCTTCAAAAACACCGCTTAATATTTCAAAGTTTTCAGGTTCGTTTCTGCTTGTCACCCAAGGCAAACTCCCTGGGCGCCGACGTTGTAAAAAATCAGTAATTAAATCTGTATTAACCTCTAAACCACTTGGACAACCCTGGACAACAACACCCAAAGCCTTGCCGTGGCTTTCACCAAAACTAGTAATTTTAAATAATTGTCCAAACTCATTAGGCATCAAGGTAATTACTCCAAAACTCTTGTTGTTTTAAGGCCTGCCCTACAAACATGCTCTCACCACTAATATACTCTGCACCTACCATTAATGCATACTCTTTACCAGGGGAATCCTCAGAGTAGTTCAAATCTACAATCACTTTAGGCTTCCAGCTCGAATTCGGCCAATTTTGATGTAATTTTCTTCCCACACCCCATATAACTGCTTGTGGTGATTTTACCTTTAAGAACCCATCCCTGGGTTGTCCCGTTCTTGCTGAGTAGCAAACAACATTAGGCAAACTCTCTTTAACTGCGGATATAACCCCTCCGGCTCCCCATAAAACCATAGGTTCACTATTAGTGAGTTGTGTTGATACTTTCTTAAAGCCAAAACCATCAGTACTCGTAGAGTGCCAAATTTTATCTTTAAACACTATGGTATTTACGGCTTTATCCTTTGTATTTTTAACTAACTCTTTCATTTTAATTTTAAGAGGTGAGGTCACTGCCCCTGCCCTTAAACCTAACTTGGTTAAAAAATCTAAATTTTTTGTAGTTAGTTCATCTTCACTTAAATTAATTTTAATTACAGGCATATCTCGTTGTTTAAAAAAATTATAATGATAATTGGGTGTCCATGAATGGATCACAGGATAACCAATTATAGCTGCAAAGCCGTTGATAGTTTTAAAATTATTTAATGCCCAGTCATAAAAAAATGGTTGATCTTGAGCTGACCCACTGCCAGTGGTTTTAAAAAAGTTTGGGTATACATTATTTTTTTGAATTAATCGATACCAACTAAATTTGCCGTCATCAGACATAGGCAAAAAAGCATTTTTTGTAGGGTTTAGTAAGTGCCATTCATGATATTTTATTAGCTCATCTATTGAATCAATGGGTATTGCCAACTTTAAATGGTCGCACTGACTTGAGTATTGTTCTAAATATTTAATCGTTTGATCAAAGGTACTAAATTTTTTATGACTAGAAATAATATGAAAATTCTGATTTGGTGCACCTAAGCAAGTATCCCAATCCATATACTTAGCCTTTAAATCAATATTTTTATTTCTGATTGATAATAAAAGTTTATCTGATGGCAGTTTTTTAATTAAATCACTTATAGTTTCTTTTGGTAATAAATCAGTACGCAATTCAAGCTTATCAACACCCCAGTCTAATATTTTTTTTATATTGGTAATATCTTTACTAAATAAAGTATAAAGACCTCCAATATTTTTTTTTGTTAAACCAAAAAATAAATTTTCATAATCTGAGTTATTAACTAAGCCTTCTTGTAAGCATAATGATCGGTGACAATGCTTTTGGTAGTGCTGCTCTCTTAGAGAATACAAATTTATATATTCCATAAATGCAGATAAATTTTTTTTTAATCTTGGTCGATCTAAAAATACACGGCCATTTTGATCTGTTTGTCTTTTAACATGAACAATATCTACCCCATCTGGGTATGGGCCCAAAAAACCTGCACCAGCACTTATAAATAATCTTGTATGAGCATTTTTAACCAGCTCATTTAAATGCACAACTTCAAGCTCTCTAAATTTGGCTTCGCCTTCATTTTCAAAAATATCAGCAATTGATTTATTAGCTTTAGTTTCAATATACTCATCAAGGTCGATGGTTTGCGCCGGCATAGCCTGCTCTTTAAAATAACTTTGCAGCCTGTTTAATAATGAGCTTTTACCCACGCCCCTATGTCCAATTAGTAATGTTACTTTAGCTTTCACTTACAAACCTACTATGTCCCAAAAATCTGGAAAACTTTTATTCACTGAATCTTTTCCTGCTAAATCAATATTAAATCCTTTTAACATTAAAAGCCCCACTGCCATTGCAATTCGGTGATCATTATTGGCATTAAATGAAAATTCAGTCGCTACCATGTTAGGATTACCAAAAATAATCAAACCATCCTCGTTACGTTCAAAGTTAACACCAACTTTTTGCAATAAACTACTAACCATATCAATACGATCAGACTCTTTATGAACTAAATGCTTAGCTCCAAACAACTTAGATTCACCATCAGCAAAAGCACATAAAATCGAAAGTACCGGAAAAAGATCGGGACAGTTTTTTAAATTTGCCTCAACAGGGCGAATTTTATTTTGCTTAAAAAAGGTAATATTAGTATCGGAAAAATTATAATCTATATTCATTTCATCAAATAATTTTAAAAATTTAATGTCTGGCTGAATACTATTATCAGTAACTCCATTAATCGTAGCCTCACCATTTATTGTTGCAGCCGCAGCTAAAGCAAACAAACTACTGACATCTTGTTCGCAAACATAAGAGTCTGTTGCAATTATTTGATTTTTGGGAATATGAAACTCAGTTTTATTAGAAAAAATTGACATTCCTAAGCTGCTTAAAAAAGTTAAAGTCATCTTAAAATACGACATGGAGGCCATACTTTGGGGTACAGTTATAAATAAATCTAATGGGTACTGCCAAGCATTTAAAAATACTGAAGTGGCAAATTGACTGGATGACTTTGCTTGTAAATGTAAAGCATCACCCATAATTTTCCAACCCACTGACTTCAGTTTAAAACCTTCAGAAGTTAGCTCTACTTTTGAACCTAATTGACTAAGTAACTGAATTAAGTCATTAGGTAATCTCGATAATAGACGATCACTACCTGTAATTAAAAACTCACCTTCCTCCCTGGCTAACCGCAATGCCATAAAACGCAAAACTGTACCGGCTTCACCGCAATAAATAGTTGTTTTACCACAAGCTAAATCTAGGGCCGCTTGCTTCATAATTTGCACATCGTTACATGGGCTATCACCATATATATTAAAGTCTTCAAAGTAACTTTTAATAATATAGGCTCTATTTAGTAATGATTTTGAACCTGATATATTTCCTGTAAAGGTAAAACCTGTTTTCATTAACTAATCCAAGAATGGTGATAAAGCTTAGATATAATATCTACAACATTTACTGACTCTACATAGGGCTGACCAAGCCCTTTTAAAAACACAAAGTTTAATTTTTGGTTTAAATCAAGTTTTTTGTCGCTGAGTAACAGCTGCAATGTCATTTCTTTAGTCATATGCTCTGAAATCTTATCTTTAATACATGGAAAATAAGAGCTTAAATAAGATTTCATAATGTCATAGTCAGCTTTAACGAGATATTTTTTTTCTATGCTCCAATCCAGTGTAAAGTGTAAGCCTTGAGCAACAGCCTCACCATGAGGTAAGTCAAAACGCTTTTCAAGGATATGACCAATTGTATGCCCTAAATTCAAAACCTGACGTACGCTTGTATCTTCAAAAGGGTCTTTTGATACAATACCGTACTTTATATCAACAATCTCCGGTATTAGGCTCCAAATTTTATCAAGTGATACTTTACTTTGAGTCGGTAATTTACTCCACAATGGCTCACCAGATAACATTGCTGTTTTTACTATTTCTCCAAAGCCGGATAAGGTTTGATCGTCAGGTAAATATGAAATTATATTTTTACAAATAAATATTTCTTCTGGAAAATAAAAGGTTCCAATTTGGTTTTTGGCAATTGTGCTGTTTAAAGCATTTTTACCGCCATGAGCAGAGTCTATCGCTGCTAACCAAGTTGTTGGGATATGCAACAAAGGCACACCTCTTTTATAAACACTAGCAAAAAAACCTGAAAAATCTCCTACACTCCCACCACCAATGGCTATAATTTTTAGAGATTTTTTACTTATATTGGAAATTTTATTACTAATAGTTGAAAAATGTTCTGGAAAAGATTTAATACTTTTTAATGCCTCTCCCGCCATTATTCCATAGATGTATTCAAACTGTTCGATCCAAGCTTTAAACTCTTCAATTTCAGATAGGAGTAAATCATAAATAACTAAAACAGTTTCACCTTCAGATACAAAACTATTTTTCTCTGGAAGACTTTCAATATAATTAATTTTAGGTTTTTTATAATATCTCATATTTATTTACAGTAGTTTTGGATCTAGTTTATCTCTTAAATAATCACCTAATAAGTTAAAACTTAAAACTACAAGTAAAATACAAACCCCTGGAAAGTATAATAACCAAGGTGCTGTTTCAATAAAATCTTTAGAGTCTGCTAGCATAGTGCCCCACTCGCTTTGCGGTGGTTGAGCGCCAAGCCCTAAAAATCCAAGGGCTGAAATATTTAAAATCGCTTCACTAAAAGTAAGCATACACTGAATAAGAATAGGCCCTTTGCAGTTCATTAGTATATTTTTAATAACTGTTAAATGCTTTGAACCAATACTTTTAGAAGCCATAATATACAGCTTTTCTTTTTCATCCCAAACGGTAATTCGCACTAATCTAATCATGGCTGGCATTGATAAAATAGAAACAGCAATCACACCTGGCATTAAGCCTGAACCTAAAATTGTCACAACAATAATTGCCAATAAAATACTTGGCAATGACATTAAAATGTCAGTGACACGCATAACAAGTTGATCTACTTTGCCACCAATATAAGATGAGATAAAACCTAAAAAGCCACCTAAAGTTAAAGCGATTATAACTGCTAAAAAGCCAACGCCCATAGACACTCTTGAGCCATAAACTAACCGAGTTAACATATCTCGACCGAGATCATCAGTTCCTAAAATATGTGCTGAACTTCCACCACTTTGCCAAAAAGGTGGAGTTAAAATATTCCCTTCAAAAACCTCTGAGGGAGAATATGGCATAAAAAATGGGCCAAACAATGCAATTAAGCAAAAAGAAATAAAAACAAAAAATAATAAAGCAGTAATAAAACCCATTTGTTTTGGGTGAAACAAACTGATAAATGATGACTTACTTTCTATTTGATCTACTGTTACAGCTGACATATTAAACTCGCAACCTTGGATTTACCCACTTATAAACGATATCAATTAAAAAATTTAAAATCATTACTAATGAGCCAATTAAAAATATACCCGCTTGTATTACAGGAAAGTCTCTGGACTCAACACCAGCTAAAAGCCAACGACCTAAGCCTGGCCATGAAAAAATAGTTTCAGTCAGTATTGCACCTGTTAACAATGAACCCATCATTAAACCTATAACTGTAACCACAGGCAACAAGGCATTTCTTAAGGCATGTTTAAAATAAACTTTTGTGCGGCTTAAACCTTTTGAGTAAGCAGTTCTTATATAGTCTTCACTTAAAACATCTACAAAACTTGATCTTGTCATTCGAGCAATAGAAGCTAATGGAACAGTTGCCAAAACAATGGACGGAAGTATTAAATGCATAACTGCATCTTTAAAAGCAACCCAAGAATCATCTGAAAACCAAGCATCAATTAACATAAAACCAGTTACGGTTTCAATATCTGTCACTGCTGATATACGACCTGAGACAGGAGTTAAGCCCCATCTTACTGACATATACAAAATCAAAATTAATCCCCACCAGAAAATAGGCATGGAAAACCCTACTACAGAACCTGTCATTAGAGTTTTATCAATAATACTTCCTCGTTTAACTGCAGCATAAATGCCGAGTAACAAACCCACACTTATAGCTATAAGCATAGCAAAAAAACTTAATTCGGCTGTGGCCT
>CALJPJ010000172.1 GCA_937980625.1 uncultured Bdellovibrionales bacterium | reverse complement strand
ATAGCTCACGAGCTAAATAACCCTTTAACAGGAATAAAATCTTTAACAGAAGTGTTGTCTGTTGAAACTAAAAACGACAAGCAGTTAAACCAGGATTTGAATGAAATTAAACTGGCCACAATTCGTTGCCAAAATATAATTAAAAGTTTGATGTTATTTTCGACTGAAAGTGAAAATGATAATAAACAAAAAGTGCCAATCAATGAGCAGGTGAATATTAGCTTAACATTATTAAAGTCTGCTTTGCGCAATTTAACGGTAAACATCTGTTTGACAGAAAGTGAAGCTGAAATATTTGTTGTTCCAGAGTTATTTGTACAAGTACTATATAACTTGATCCAGAACGCTTGCCAGGCTTGCAGTGAGGGTGGGGTAATTACCATATCTACCTTGGTTGAAGGGCAGTCTGTTATTTTTAAAGTGCAAGACACTGGTTCAGGGATATCTAAAGAAATTATGTCTGAAATTTTTAACCCATTTTTTACAACAAAAAATAAAAAAGAAGGGACTGGACTTGGACTCAGTATGAGTCAAGGGGTCATTGAAAGCTTTGGTGGTAAAATAATTGTGAATAGTGTTGAGGGTGTAGGGTCTGAATTTATAATAAGGTTGCCAAAAGTTTTTGGAGATACCAAATGAGGGTTTTAGTTATTGATGATGAGTCGAGTGTAAGGCGTGCCTTACTTCGTGCTTTTCAAATTAAGGGTCATGTTGTGGAGGCTTCTGCCGACGCCATAGAAGGCGAAACAATTTGGAAATCTTTTGAACCTGATGTTGTTGTTCTAGATATTTTAATGCCTCAAGTGACCGGCCCACAATTATTAGAAAAATTATCCAACTATTTAAAAAAAACTCCGACAAAAGTAATTTTGATATCTGCCTACAGCGGTAACTATGATATGAAGGTTTTAAAGCTAAAAGGCGCAAACTTGTTTATTGAAAAACCATTTAGTGATATTTTTACTGTTGTGTCACAAGCAGAGGGATTATTTAAATGAGAATTATTTCAGGAAAATTAAAAGGCAGACGATTATTATCATTTAAAGCGAATCATTTAAGGCCGACCACTGATAGAGTTAAAGAAGTCATATTTAATAAGTTGATGATGGATATTAGTGGGGCGCGTATACTAGACTTGTTTGCTGGTACTGGAAATTTATCTATTGAGTCATACTCAAGAGGAGCTGAATATATTTGTGCTGTGGAAAAAAATGCGAAATCAATTAAAATTATTAAAGCCAACCTTGCTGAATTAAATATTTCTGATAAAATTGATTTGCTACCAATTGATGTTTTTAGTTTTTTAAAAAAAACAGTTGATAAGCCTTTTAATATTGTTTTAGTTGATCCACCTTTCACGCAAAAAATAGCTGATGAGGTCATGGTTGCCATTAGTAATAGTAATGTTCATAAAGAGGGGACTATAGTTGTGATTGAATCAACTAAACATGAGGCGATTGAAGACAGCTATGGTCATTTAAAATTAATTGATCGTAAAGATTATGGCGATAAATTTCTTTCATTTTTTAAAAACAGTATTTGAGTGGTGATATTATGAAACATGCAGTTTTTCCTGGGAGTTTTGATCCTGTAACTTTAGGTCATATCGATATTATTCATCGTATTGCGAAGCAGTTTGATAAAATCACAGTTTTGGTGGCAGATTCTAGTTCTAAAAATTACTTATTTACTAGTACTGAAAGAGTTCAACTCATTAAAGAGGCTTTAAATAAAGATTCGATTAAAGTTGAAAAATATGAGGGTTTAACTGTCAATTATTTAAAAAAAGTTAATGCCCATTGTATAGTCCGTGGTGTTCGTGGAGGTAGTGACTTTGAATATGAGATGGCAATGGCTAAAGTTAATAAAAAGCTAGCATTTGATATTGAAACTTTAATGCTTGTTTCTAATCCAAATTTAGATTCAATATCTTCTTCAGGAGTTAAAGAAATTGCGAAATTAAATGGGGAGTTAACTGGCTTCATACCAGCTAATGTAATTAAGGCTTTAAAAGATAAACTAGGAGTTTAATAAATGGCAGGAATTATACCATCTCAAAAGGTTCAGCAAATTGAAGCCTCACCGACGTTAGTTTTAGTGGCTAAGGCAAAAGAGTTAATTGCTAAAGGAAAAGATGTGATCTCTTTGTCTGTAGGGGAGCCAGACTGGCCGACAATGGGCGTTGCAAAACAAGCTGGTTTAGAAGCCATAAACAGTAACTTTACTAAATATACACCAGCAAGAGGCATAGCACCATTGCGCCAAGCTATAGTTAACCAGGTGAATAGAGATTTTAGTTCTGATTATGATATTGATAATGTTGCAGTGGCTACAGGTGGAAAATTCGTTATATATAGTTTGCTCTATTCTATTTTAAATCCAGATGATGAAGTTTTGATTCCAACACCATTTTGGGTGAGTTATCCATCTATTGTTGGAATATGTGGTGCAAAGACAAAGTCTATTCGTACAACAAGTAAAAATAAATTTAAATTAACTCCAGAGTCCTTAGAAAATGCTATTTCTAGCAAGTCGAGAGTTTTAATTTTAAATAGCCCAAGTAATCCCTCAGGCTTTTTATATACTCAAGAAGAGCTAAATGAGCTGGCTAAAGTGATTAAAAATCATCCAAACTTACTTGTTTTGAGTGATGACATTTATAATCGTTTAGCTTTTGACTATGATGTTTCTCCTCATTTATTAAACTCAAAGTTAGATATTTCGCAGCAACTCTTTATAGTTAACGGAGTTTCAAAATCGTATTCAATGACTGGTTGGCGAATAGGTTGGGCAGTGGGTGATAAAGCTATTATTAAGTCAATGGGAAACTTCCAAAGTCAAACGACGAGCAGTACAGTAGCTATTTCACAAAAAGCGGCATTGGCTGCCATTAAAAACGGTGCTAACGAGTTAGCAGAAGTAAAGAAGTTGTTAAAAAAACGACGTGATTTTGCATTACCACTATTAAACACTATTGATGAGTTAGATGTGACTCAACCGGACGGTGCTTTCTATATGTGGACAAATGTTTCTAAAACTTATGGTAAAAAGTTTAACGGAAAATTAATTTCTGGATCTAATGATTTTGCCAGTTACTTGCTAGAAAAGTATTCTGTCGTAGTTGTTCCTGGTAAGCCTTTTGGTGAAGATGATTTTGTGAGAATTAGCTACGCAATAAATGAAGAAAGAATGGAAGAAGCTATTAAAAGGATTGCTAGTTTTATTGCTGAGCTCAGTTAACCTAGACTTTTGACTTATAAACCTAAAACTTCTTTATGCTATATTGTGACATGAATTAGGACTTTGGCCCATTGTTTGCGAGCTTTTATAAGCCTAAAATGAAATTACCTATGTTTCAAACCTAAAATTAGGTGAGATGGTAAGGAGATAGTGATGTCATTTTGGATGATTGTACAAATTGTATTTAATGTTGCAATGCTTCTGACAATTTTTGTTTTATGGGCAAAGTTAAAGAGGCCTCCACAAGAAGACCCACGAATGAGTCGTGGCTTACAGTTACTTCAGAGTAAAATAGCGGT
>CALJPJ010000171.1 GCA_937980625.1 uncultured Bdellovibrionales bacterium | reverse complement strand
GAAGCACTACAAAAATCTGGAGCTCCAGCTACTGATTTGCGACCACCCAATGCTTTTCCGTTACATAGTGCCCCGTAGGACAAAAGCTTTTCAGACTTAACTTTTGGGGGTATATACTTTTTTTTCTTTTTTTGGTTCTTGCCTGCTCCGTCCATGGTAACCTCACAAATAATTATAAATACATATCTAATGATAAGGTCAGTAGTGATCGAGAACAATTTAAAAACATAATCATTGCCTGGCGTTATTGCTTCTGATTTATATACAAATACTTGCTTCTGCTATATACCTGGCCTTAAGTACTGATATAGAGGAGTTTATACATGGTCAAAAATTTGTTTGTTTCACTTTCACTTGTTTTATTTACCATCAGCTGCACCCAGGAAGTTCAAAATAAATTTGGTCGAGCTCTACAGAACTGGACTGGAACAAATGGTGTTCTAGAAATTTACGCTGGAAACAAACTCGTAAAACGCTTTATTAAAATTGATAAATTGACTACAGCCTCATCAACTAGCGGCAGTGGTGCTCGCCCATACCGTTTTGGTTATGGCCATATCGACCTTAATCTAAATGGAATAGTCGAACCTGGCGAAGATAAAGTGTACTTTGAATTTAGTGACTACTCAACATCTTATGTTTTTTACGAAGCTCCAAGTAAAAAAAGATAATCCATAAGACTAACTACCTGTCAAATTCTAAACTGCAATAATTAATTTATTTTCAATACAATAACTATGTAATGAAGATCATAATTATTAGTCAATACTTTTATCCTGAGCGCTTTTTACTTAACGACCTTGTTAAAGAACTAAGCTCTCGTGGTCATGAAGTGACTATAGTTACTGGACAGCCCAACTACCCTAAAGGCAATCTCTTCCCTGGTTACTCTAATTTTTCAAGATGGACGGACTCGTACGAAGGCTGTAAAGTTATTAGAGTCCCCGTAATTCCAAGGTTTAAAGGCAGAGCCTACCAATTATTTTTAAACTATATTTCTTTTATTTTTTCATGCATAGTTTTTGGCTTACCAAGAGTTCTATTCAAAAAAACAGATGTTATTTTTGCATGGGGCACTTCCCCTATTTTACAGTCAATACCTGCGATATTACTCAAAATAGTTAAGCGAAAAAAGTTATATCTTTGGGTTCAAGATTTATGGCCTGAAACTCTAACCGCAGTCAACATGATACACTCTAAAACAATTCTTAACTGTGTTGCTTTAGTTGTTAAATTCACCTATCGATGGACTGACTATATTTTAATACAATCGCCAGGCTTTAAACATAGTGTCTTAAAACATGGTGGCGATGAAAGTAAAATACACTGGGTACCAAATTGGTCTATGGCTCCCACTGAAGTTAACAAAACCAATTTACCACGACCAATATTTGATAAAAACTTATTTAATATTTTATTTGCTGGCAACATTGGAAAAGCACAGTCCATACAAACAATTATTGATGCCGCTTCAATACTAGTAGATAATCAAAAAATAATGATTCACTTATTGGGGGATGGTAGTGAAAAAAAATGGGCACAAACTTTTGTTATAAATAAAAAAATTAACAACATTAATTTTTTAGACCCATGCCCTACAAGTGAAGTTCCCTACTATGTGCAAAATTGTCAGGCTCTGTTAGTAACGCTCATTGATGACAAAAATATTTCCAATGTTATTCCCTCAAAAATACAAACCTACCTAGCCTCTGGTCGGCCTATTATTGCTGCTCTCAATGGAGAGCCCTACAAATTACTGTTAAACTCTGGCGCTGCCTTAGTTGGCCCAGCCGAAGATCCTGTGCAATTAAGTAAAAATATAAAGATCTTAGCTTCTTACACCGACAAGCAATGTAAGGATATGAGTGAAAAAGGAAAACAATATTATAACGAGTTTTTTGATCGCAAAAAAGTTATTACTAATCTAACTCAACTGTTTAAAGAAGGATTAAATTGAAAATTTTAATTTTAGGAGCTGGCGGAATGCTTGGCCACAAACTTTATCAAACTCTCTCTAAAGACTACAGCAATACCATTGCCACTTTTAGAAAACCTACAGGCCACTACCTCTCTTTTAATTTTTATGATCCAAATAAAATGATTGGTGGCATTGATGTTACAAAACAAAATGAACTTGTAAAGCTGCTCAACAATGAAAAACCCGATGTGATTTGCAATTGCATCGGTAAAACAACCAGAAAAATTAGTCCCGAACAAAGCCATCAAGTTATTTATTTAAATAGTTATTTACCACATTTATTGAGCTCGTGGTGCAATAAGAATAATGCATTCTTCTATCATTTTAGTACAGACTGTGTTTTTAGTGGAAAAAACGGCCCCTATAAAACTAACGATTTCACAGACTCTCGTGATCTTTATGGCTTATCAAAGGTCTTAGGTGAAACTCAGACAAAAAACGGCCTAACTGTTCGAACCTCAATTGTTGGCCGCGAAATTGAAAATAAAACTGAGTTTTTTGAATGGATTTTTTCATCAAAAAATCAGAGCATCACTGGTTACAAAAATGTCTTTTACTCTGGCGTAACGACTAACTATCTAAGCTCAGTTATTCTTGAATTAATAAAAAATAATAATAAATTTAAAGGGCTTTACCAAATTGCAAGCCCTTCTATATCAAAATTTAACTTAATCAAAAAACTTAACACTTTATTTGATCTCAACATTAAGGTCTCTGCTGACACAAGTAAAATTTCCAATAAAGTTTTACAGTCTACGGAATTTCAACTCAGCACAGGAATAAAGCAACAAGACTGGGACCAAATGTTAAATCAGTTAAAGTTAGAAAATTCATTTTATGAGAACTTAAATCAATTAGTAGGAGAAAAAGCAGCATGACCTTAAAAAATAAAGTTATTCTTGTTACAGGAGGCACGGGCTCCATGGGAAAAACATTTGTAAGGCGAGCCCTATCTGGGGAGAATGGCTTACCTAAAAAGATTATTGTTTTGTCTAGGGATGAAGCTAAACAACATTATATGCGCACAGAATACTTAACTAAAAAAAATAACCCTACTGATGAAGTTATATATAATAACTTTTTAAATCGACTTCAGT
>CALJPJ010000170.1 GCA_937980625.1 uncultured Bdellovibrionales bacterium | reverse complement strand
TACTTAAGGCTATGAGAGGTTGGTCAAAAGCCTCAACCAAGGCTGTTGTGCCGTCAATTTTTGTTAAGATATGGTTTGTATCAGATATAAAAAGGCTGTTAAGCAGTCGTCGTCCTTTTTCAGGGTCTTCAATACGATTTTCACCAAAGTGAAAATAGCCTTCATAATCAATTTGAATAAATTTATTAGGTAAATTAAAATTAGTGTTCACTACAAATCTTCATCATTGACCGAATCAGCATCTGTAGATTCAATTTCATTTAAAGAGTCTTTAGTTAGTGTTAAGCCTTCTTTAAAGGTGATATGGTTATTTAAAATTTGAATTTCTTCAAGGGTCCAAATATCAATATTATTTTGGCGTTTATTTTTTTGATGTAAAATTGCGTAACCATCAACAGCAATGCCGGCAGTTCCTGCTGTTTTGTCTGAGTCATCAAATGAATACTTAAAGTGGGCTTTAACTTTGCCGTCACTTATTGTTTCGCTCCAAATATTTTTAAACATAATATTTTTTGAGTCAGGAAGTTGTTTTTTTATATAGTTGGCAATGAGCTGTTTAAGGTCTTCTTGGATTTCTGCATGAACTAATTCAGAAACTTTTTGGTCCTTTTGCACCCAAATCCAAGTTACAGAAAGTATTAAGCTTAATATTAAGAGTTTGATGTAGCGCACAATTATTATCCTTTAACAATCTGGGTTATTTATAGCAAAGGAATAATATAAGGTTCTTTGCCATTTAAAACCAGCTTCAAAGCTATTAATACAACGCATCTATAGGAATTTGTAATTATAGCTGCGGTTAAAAGCATAGACTATAAATAGGACGGGGAAAGAGTGACGAATAGTTAATATTTGGGTAGATTCTCCAGGTCTATTAATAGGGAGTAAACAAGTGTCTTTTATAGAATCTACTATTGATACCTCATCTGAGGTGTTTGCTGAAAATAAAGCTTATATGTCTGGTCTTGTAAAACAAATGTTATCTGAAAAAGAGAAGGTAACACTTGGTGGGGGACAGGCTAATATTGAAAAACATAAATCTAGGGGTAAGTTAACTGCACGTGAAAGAATAAACCTACTCATCGATGACGGTAGTCAGTTTCTTGAGTTTTCAACCTTTGCAGCCCATAAAATGTATGAAAATAAAGCGCCTGGAGCCGGAGTAGTAACCGGCATTGGTGTTGTTCACGAGCAAGAGTGTGTTATTGTTGCAAATGATGCCACTGTCAAAGGGGGCACTTATTTTCCCATGACAGTTAAAAAACATTTACGTGCTCAAGAGGTAGCCTTAGAAAATAATCTTCCTTGTATATACTTGGTAGATAGTGGTGGAGCATTTTTACCTATGCAAGACCAGGTTTTTCCCGATCGTGATCATTTTGGTCGTATTTTTTATAACCAAGCACAAATGTCTGCTAAAGGTATTTCGCAAATTGCAGTGGTGATGGGGAGTTGCACTGCGGGTGGAGCTTATGTTCCAGCAATGAGTGATGAAAATGTGATTGTCAAAGGGACTGGAACTATATTTTTAGGTGGGCCGCCGTTGGTTAAGGCTGCTACTGGTGAAGTTGTAACTTCGCAAGAGTTAGGTGGTGCAGATGTTCACTGTCGTGTCAGTGGTGTGACGGATCATTTAGCAGAAGATGATGAGCATGCATTAGAAATAACTAGAGACATAATTTTAAATTTAAATAAATTACCCAAAACACAATTGAAAACACAGCCTGTGGTTGAACCTGAATACTCAAGTGATGAAATTTATGGTGTAGTTTCTAAAGACCCGAAAAAACCATTTAATATAAAAGATATTATTGCTCGCGTTGTTGATGGCAGTGAGTTTCATGAATTCAAAGAAAATTATGCCACAAGTATTGTAACAGGGTTTGCCCATATTTGGGGTTATCCCGTTGGTATAGTGGCAAATAATGGTGTGTTATTTAGCGAAAGTGCTTTAAAGGCGGCTCATTTTGTTGAACTTTGCGATCAAAGAAAAATACCATTACTGTTTTTACAAAATATAACTGGTTTTATGGTTGGAAAAAAATATGAAAATGAAGGTATTGCCAAGCATGGAGCCAAGCTTGTAACAGCAGTGAGTAATACCAGAGTTCCAAAGTTTACTGTAGTTGTTGGTGGATCATATGGTGCAGGAAATTATGGGATGTGTGGAAGAGCATATCAGCCAAGACAAATGTGGATGTGGCCTAATGCTAAAATTTCTGTAATGGGTGGTGAACAGGCGGCAAATGTTTTATTAACGGTAAAAATGGATCAGTTAGCAAGAAAAAATGAACAAATGACTGCTCAACAGCAACAAGATTTTAAAGCTCCAATTTTAGAAAAGTATAGCAATGAAAGCTCTGCCTATTACTCTAGTGCAAGGATTTGGGACGATGGTATTATTGACCCCAAAGAGACTCGTAAGTATATCGCTCTAGGAATAAGAGCTAGTTTAAATGCAGAGTGGCCAGAAAAAACTAAAGCTATTTTTAGGATGTAAGATGAGTGTGGTAGTTACAAGTATTAAAAATAAAATTTTTGAGATTAAATTAAATAGGCCAGAGAAAAAAAATGCTTTTAATCCTGAAATGATAAGTTTGATTACAAACGCTTTTGTAAAAGCTAATTCAATGAAAAGTATTTCCGCTGTATATTTATATGGTGAAGGGGATTGCTTTTGTGCGGGGGCGGACCTGTCTTGGATGAAGTCGATGGTTAATTTTTCATTAGATGAAAACATTAAAGACTCAGAGAAATTATTTGATATGTTTTATGCTGGTTTAACTTGTGAAGTGCCAGTTGTTGGGTACTTTCATGGCTATGTTATGGGGGGGGCAACTGGCCTTGCTGCGATTTGTGATATAGGTGTTGCTCATAACGAAACCAAGTTTTGCTTTAGTGAAGTAAAGCTGGGTTTGGCTCCAGCTGTAATTAGCCCATTTGTTTTAGCCAAGATGAATTTTAATAAAGCCAATGAATATATGCTTTCAGCAAAGTTATTTGGTAGTAATGAAGCTCAATCCTCTTCTTTACTTGAATATGTTGGTGACAGTAATGATTGCCAAGAAACTATTGAGAAGTTACTTAATCGATTTAGAAAAAGTGGTCCGCAAGCAGTTAGAGAGACTAAAAAGCTGATTCAAAAATTTCAGCACTCTAAAATTATTTCTTTAAAGGGCGAAACTACAAAAGTAATTTCACAAAGACGTGTGAGTTCAGAGGGCCAAGAGGGGTTATCAAGTTTTTTTGAGAAAAGACCTCCAAACTGGGTGGGAGAGAAAAATTGAATAATATTGAAAAAATAGCCATTGCGAATAGAGGCGAAGTTGCTGTTAGAATAATTAAAGCGGCACAAGAGTTAGGAATAGCCAGTGTACTGTTGCATTCGGAAGCAGATAAAAACACAATAGCTTATCGTATTGCTGATGAAGTAATATGTATTGGAGCAGCTCCTATAAATAGTAGCTATATGAATATGGAAAATGTAATTGATGGCGCTCTTGCTGGTGGAGCAGATGCCATACATCCCGGTTTTGGTTTTTTATCTGAAAATGCTGAATTTGCTCAAAAGTGTATAGATAATAAACTTATTTTTATTGGTCCAACACCAGAAGCTATTAATTTATTTGGTGATAAAATATCTGCTAAAAACTTGGTTAAAACAACTAGCTGCCCAGTCATTCCGGGTTATAATGGAGTCGATCAATCTGAAGAAAAACTGTTAGAAGAGATGGACAAAATTGGCTATCCAGTAATGGTGAAAGCTGCCGGTGGTGGTGGTGGTCGTGGATTGAAAGTAGCTCATGATAAGTCTCAAGCCCTGATGGCTATAGAGTCAGCTAAACGTGAAGGTTTAAATGCCTTTGGCTCGGAGAGTTTATTTTTAGAAAAGTACTTGGCAAACTCTAAACATATTGAGGTGCAAGTTTTTGGTGATTGCACTGGAAAAATATTTCACTTGTTTGAAAGAGAGTGTTCTGTGCAAAGAAGACATCAAAAAGTTATTGAAGAGTCATTGGGTAATATTAGCTCATCTTTAAGAGAAAAAATACATAACTCTGCAGTAGAAGTTGCTGAAAAAGCTAAATACTTAGGAGCCGGTACGGTTGAGTTTTTAGTTGAAGGAGATGAATATTATTTTTTGGAAATGAATACTAGACTTCAAGTTGAACATCCAGTTTCAGAAATGGTAATGGGTATAGATTTAGTAAAGTCTCAAATCTTAGCGGCTAACAACCAAAGTGTATTTTGGAACCAAAATGATTTAACACC
The DNA here is from genome assembly GCA_937980625.1 of uncultured Bdellovibrionales bacterium. Lineage (GTDB taxonomy): Bacteria > Bdellovibrionota > Bdellovibrionia > Bdellovibrionales > UBA1609 > JAHDIR01. The sequence goes on along the minus strand of CALJPJ010000170.1, from coordinate 5,551 downwards.
TCATGGGCATGCCATTGAGTGTCGTTTATATGCTGAAGATCCTTACCTGGGTGGCGTTCCAAGTGTAGGAAGAATTGGTTTTTGTAAATGGCCCCATGGACCTGGCCGACGTTTTGAAATTGGCTTTGAAGAGGGTGATACCATAACGACAAACTATGATTCAATGATTGCTAAAATTATTGTTCATGATGAGTCGCGTACCAGAGCAATTAACAAAATGATTAAAACTTTAAATGAAACAATTGTTTTTGGTTTAAAAACGAATATTCCATTTCTGTTAGAAATTTTACAGCATAAAGATTTTGTAAGTGGAGATATGACAACTCAATTTCTTGAAAAAAACTTCCCTAAGGCTCTTGAGCAAGAAAAAATCACAGAAGACGAACAAATAATAATAAATGCTGTTCAAAAGCAAATGTCATATAAAAAAGAGCAATCTGGTAATCTTAAGAACCCTTGGTTTGAGGGGAGTTAAAATGAAAAATATTATTTTAAACAAAGATGGTGAGAGAATTCAAATATGGGCTCAAAGGCTTGGTAATGAATTGTGGCTTCACTTTAAAGGTAAAACTTTTGTTAAAGATTTATCTTCCTCTGCGAAAAGAAGAGCTAGAGGAGGGGCAAGTGCTGGAGCAGATGATATTATTGCTCCAATGCCTGGTAAAATTTTAAGTATCAAAGTGAGAGAAGGAGATCAGCTTAAAAAAGGTGACCTTATAATTGTAATGGAAGCCATGAAAATGGAATATAGCCTAAAAGCACCACAGGACTGTAAGGTCAACAAGTTACTTTGCTCAGCTAATGACCAAGTAAGCTTAAAACAAAAATTAGTGGATCTTGATTTTGGAGCCCAGTAATGTCTAGAGTTAAAGTTGTTGAAGTCGGTCCAAGAGACGGTCTACAAAATGAAGTTAAAAACTTAACTATTGTACAGAAATATAAATTAATTAAAAAGCTAGAAAAAGCTAATGTTAAGCATATTGAAGTGGGAGCTTTTGTTAGCCCAAAATGGGTTCCACAAATGAAAGGCTCTCGTGAACTAATTAATAAGTTATTTTTAGCTAAGAAATCTGGAGCAGCATATTCAGCCTTAGTGCCAAACCAGGTGGGCTTTGATCATGCCAGTCAGACAAAAATAAAAAACATAGCTATTTTTGCTGCTAGCAGTGAAAAATTCTCTAAAAAAAATATTAACTGCTCAATAGCTGATAGTTTTAAAAGGTTTAATAAAGTTTGCATATTAGCAAAAAAAGATAAAATAAAAGTGCGAGCTTATCTTAGTACTGCATTTGGTTGTCCTTATGAAGGTAAAGTTTCTGTTACAAAAGTTGTTAGCTTAACGAAGAGGTTATTGAAATTAGGTGTTTATGAGGTAGCTATTAGTGATACAATTGGAGTTGCAACGCCAGCTGATATTTTCAAAGTAGTAAGTAAACTATTATCTTCAGAAGTTGATATTAAAAAAATAGCTTTGCATTTACATAATACTCGCGGCATGGCTTTAGCAAATATTTTAGAGGCTTATAAGCTCGGAGTTCGTACATTTGACTCAAGTATTGGTGGCTTAGGTGGGTGCCCATATGCAAAAGGAGCAAGTGGTAACCTTGCAACAGAAGATTTAGTATATATGTTGAATGGAATGAAAGTAAAAACAGGTATTTCCTTGAATGAGCTAATTAAAATTAAAAAGTGGATAGAGTCAGATTGTAAAATTATGACAAAATCATATCAGTAATGAATCACATGCGTAGAACCCCAGTTCCATGTAAATCAACAACTTGCTGGCAAAAAGTATTATTTAAGTCATAAGATAAAACCAGTTTACCAAAATAATCTAAGTTATTATCAGGCCTAAACTGTAAATTAATTTGGCACTTTCTTTTATATCGATTGTTATAGCTAGGTAAATCAGTATCGCATCCTCCTGCAGCAGGATGTATACCAGGGAAGGCCCCGCCAAATGAAAAATACTGCGAGCTTAGTCGCCCAACAATATTTTTTGCAATATGTTCTTTACTTAAAGTGTAAAAGATTAACGTGTGGTAGCTGGTGTTGTTTACATAGCTATATCCTACATTTAATTTTTTAGTGAATGTTAAGTTAACATCATCTTTAGTTGATCTTAACTTAAAAACATTACAGTTAGGACCAGATAGTTTTTGACTCTTATTTTTGCTTTTATTAGAGCAAGAGAGTAAGAAAAATATGACAAAAAATAAGCTTAAAATTTTAATATTAAAACCCTTTAGCTTGTACTTGTACAAGTCGAGAACAACTCTTTCCATTTATATTATAATTAAAAAGAAGTTGTTGGTTATAGCTACGTCTTTCAATAGGTTTAAACTCTAGCCTTATGTGGCAGTAATTAGCTGCTTCATCGGCACTTGATAAAAACTTTCCGCAGGGACGATGAGTGTTTTCAGGTAATGTACCTGGAAAGCCTGATTGATAAAACTGAATGGGTTTATAAATACCACTGGCGTATATATCTCGAAGTTCATGATTTTTTTCAATAAATATTTCTACAATAATATTATGCTTATCACCGATAGGAGTGTCTAAAAACTGAATAGGTTGCTCAAGGCTTAAAGCATTACAAATATCACCACTAGGGTGGCTATCAGCAAGAACAGGTTGTTCTTTTTTATTAGAAGTACCACAGCCAAAAAGTAAAATAGACATTATAGCAATAACTAAATTTTTCATATTACTTCCTTTAAATAAAGTACTTGTAAAGTTTCACATCGAAAGAAAATATATGTCAAAATAAATATTATTCAGTAAATTTTATTTCGGAGAGTTATTTTCGTCTACAAATACTAACTTTGGGTTAAAATTAGCAGCTTCGCTGTCCTCAATTTGACAATAAGAAGCAATAATAACTTTATCACCACGATGAACCTTTCTTGCAGCTGGACCATTCAGGCAAATTTCACCAGGGTTCCCAAATATTACGTAGGTTGTGAATCTTTCACCATTATTGCAGTTTAAAATATCAACCTTTTCAAACTTATGTAAGCCAGCAACCTTACAAAGTTCTGGGTCCATAGTAATAGAGCCTTCATAGTTCAAGTCAGAGTCAGTAACTGTTGCTCTATGCACTTTACACTTTAATAATTCAATTTTCATTTTTAATCTCCTTTACTTGAGATATGCTGTAGGCATAAGGCTCAAGCTATATATATTAGTTAAAATTTATTTTGCTCTGTCCCTATTAGACGGCGCGGAATCAATTTTTTATCATTATAACAGTTTAATAACTTACGAATTTAATTTTAAGGCTAAAAATAAACCATTCAAAACTAAATTAGGTTCAAAATGATCAAATAAGTTAGTTCCTTCAAATAATCTTGTAAAACCTCCTGTGCCAATAATTTTACATTTTTTCTTTGAAAAGCATTCGTTTTTTAAGTTTTTAGTAATCTCTCTAATTGCTCCAATATGATTCCAGTATAATCCAGATTGAATATTTTCTGCGGTAGTTTTTCCGAGTGTAAACTGTTTTGGAATAATTGCCACAGAAGGTAGTTTAGCAGTATTAGAAACTAAAGATTTCATAGATATTTTTAAGCCAGGTATGATAGCGCCACCGAGGTATTCATTTTTACTGTTAATAGCACAAAATGTGGTAGCAGTTCCTAAATCGACGTTAATAGTATTTTCACCTGGAAACATATGAGTAGAGGCTATTGCATTCGCAATACGGTCAGTGCCTACTTCAAGTGGATTATTGTACTTTATTTTAAGTCCAGTTTTAGTTCCTGCTTTAAGTACAAATGGTCTAATTGAAAAGTACTTTAAGCAAGCATTTTTAATTGAGTGCAAAGCACCTGGGACTACTGTACAAATAGATATTTTTTTTATAGAAGTGGGTTCTACACTATTTTCTCGTAGCACAAGCTTTAAAAATAATCCCATTTCGTCAGAGGAATTAACATTTTTGGTATTTTTACGAAACTGAAAGACAAGTTTGCCATTTGCATTAAAGAGGCCGCCATGAACTTCAGAGTTGCCCACATCTAAACATAATATCATATTGTGTTTTCCTTATTTAGCCTTGGGTTAGAGTTGATGTGTTGATCAATTGTATCAATCATTGAATATAAGTTGAGGTTCGTATCAGGCTCAGAGCCTCTTTTATAAATATTAAAATTATGTTGGCCCTTTTCAATTTCTATTAAATTATTGTGAATAACTATGTGAATATCTTTATTTACTAAAACTTTATCAACAGCTTTTTGATAATCTTCAGTATTTTTAGATTTAGTTAATTTAAAAGCAATAATACTAATATTTTTATTTGTAGAGTAATGATTGATTTTGTTAATAATTTTAAAGTTTTTCTTTAAATTAATAGATAAGCTGTCATCAGAGTTTATTTTTAAGTTTAAATTAGGAGAATGATTAATGTTATTAACTGAAATACTATCGATAGAATAATCACTAATAGCTGCTGTCATAATAATGGCGTCGAAGTGATTATTAGAGAGCTCATTTTTAACTTTATTATTTAAATCATTAAAGTCATCAAAAGTTAGAATAGTATTGCAATATTTAGGGGCATAAGCATTTTTTGCCTTCAAAAGAGTTACATCGGAGCCGAGTAAAGTGAGCTGGTCAGCCACTTTAGCTCCAGTTTTTCCAGTACTAAAATTAGTAATGAACCTAACTCCATCAATACTTTCTCGCGTTGCTCCTGAGGTGATCAGTATTTTTTTAGGTGTTTTATTGTTAAAGTATTTATTATTAATATAATTATAAATAAAATCTGCTTCCAGTAGGCGACCTTCTCCAATTTCACCACAGGCGAGTTCACCATAATTAGTCGGTAAAACATCAAGGCCCCAGTTTTTGAGTTTATTTATTGAACATATTGTTGCAGGGTTATTATACATTTGTGTGTTCATAGCTGGAGCTACTAAAAATGGCTTTTTGCCTAGTTCATATGCTAAGAACAAAGTACCAATAATATTGTCTCCGCTGCCATAAGCAAGGTGATTAATAGTGTTAGCAGTTGCTGGGCATAATATACATAGATCAGCCCAGCGACCTAAATTAATATGTTCCATATCAAGTTTATTTTGAAAGTTTTTATGTATTACAGGAAAGCCAGTGATATTTTCAAGTTCATTTTTTGAAATAAAATTGAATGTACTTTCGGTACAAGCCACACGGATTGTATATTTACTCTTTACGAACATTTTAAGCAGGTCGACCGCTTTGGGTATCGCTATGGAGCCACTTATTAAAAATAAAATATTTTTAGATTTTAACATTATCAATTAACCTCACAGACCCTAAAAATGCTGCTGCAAATCGTCTACCCCAATGTTCCTCTAGGTAATCTACGTTGAAGCCGAGGTCTGTTAGTAGTGTGTACATTTTTTTAATTGTATTATCGCTAGATATAATTTTATACAAGTTTGGAGCTACTTTCTTATGGCTTTCTGATAAAAGTAAGTTTCTTGAACTTAGAGCTAAACCACTTTTCTCTCTGATAATTTGGCATGGAACAATTTCAGTATTAATAAATAAGGCATTTGTCATTTCT
>CALJPJ010000169.1 GCA_937980625.1 uncultured Bdellovibrionales bacterium | reverse complement strand
TGAAATGTCTCATTCTATCTTTTGACTAGGCGTTCTATGCACTAAAGCGTGGAGATCCTATTAACTTATCTTTTAATTGGGTGTTTTGCCTGTGCGCAAATTAATCAATTTAAATCTACAAAAAATTGTAAACAGAGAGATGGTGTTAATAGAGATATTACTAATTTACTAAAGTGTAATGCTGCAGCTGATGTGGAAACTAAAAAGTCTAAAAACATAAAATTAAATTTTAAAAAGTATTTGGCAGACATTTTAAAGATAAATAATCTTGCAGAGCTAGCTAAGTTATTAGTTAAGGATTCAAGGCTTATATATATTACTGAGGCTCACCCTGAGGTCACAACAAAAGAGTTTTTAAAAGATACGCTGAAATTTTTTAAAGACCAAGGTGTTACCCATTTGGGTATGGAGATGTTCAACAGTAATAGGCAGAAGGATATAGACCAATATCAAGGGCGTGGCTCAGAGTCTGATGTAAAAAGAATAAAAGAATTACTTGATAATGAGTGGGGCTGGATGCCTGTAACAGAATATTATTTTGATGTAATTAAACTTGCAAACTCTCTTGGTATTAAAATTGTTGCTATAGACGGTCGTCATTTATATCCAGTAGAGGCAAATAAAAAAGAAGCTGAGAGAGAAGCTCATATAGCTAAAAATATTAAAAAGGTTTTAGGTGAAGATAACCAAAATAAAATGGTTACTTTGGTTGGATCAAAACACGGTTACAGAGAGGGGAAAGTCTCTACGCCCATTATGAGTCGGGACGTATTAGATAAGGAGGGGGTTTCTTCTTTGTCTTATAAAGTATATTTTTCCGGAGAGTCTGGTTATTCAACCAATTTTTATGGAACAACAAATTCTGGTGGTAAAATTTTAGTGGAACTAATTCGTGATTATGTTGAGTCTTATGACTTTGATACATTGTACTCATTTTTAAAAACTGAAGGTGATCCTCAATATTCATTTGATGGTATTTTATTTTTAGAAAGTTTATCTAAGCGTTGGCGACAAGAGTAGACTACTCATCAATTAAAATAGATTTTTGCTCACTGATGGTCGCTCGAATATACCTTGTGCTTTTAAGTTCTTCATTAATTTCATAGCTGGCAGGTGAGCGTTTTTGGGCGATGGAGTCAATATTTACAATATTAGTACTTTGTAATTCATAATCATTAGCTTCTTCAGGGTACACTAATTTTGCATTTTTACTTTTGAGTAAATATTGCCTTTCTTTTTTTGTCACTAATGATAGGTCATAGCCTCTATGAGCACAGGACATTAAAAAAGAAAATAATAATAATACTGAAAAAAGTTTTACCATAGTGATTAACCTATCGGAATATCAATCAAAAATATTAATCTTTTGATGAATTAATAACAAGGCTGGTATTTTGGTAAAAGCTTTATAAGAACTTCAACACGGCGGTTTTGTTTAGCTAGGCTAAAGTCGTTCATTGGTTGCAGTAGGTCTGACTCGCCTTTTGATTCAACTTGAGAAAAAAGATTATCGTCAAGGTCACTGGCTTTTAGTAGTTTAAATATGGCTTGAGCTCTTCTAGACCCCAAGCTCATATTATAATCATCTGTTCCAGAGTCTGAGGTATGGCCAATGATATTAATGCTGGTAATCTCATTAGCTCGGTTATTCATCAATTGAACAAGTTGATTGATTTTATTTTTCTGGCTGTTGCTGATTATTGAAGAGTTAAATTTAAATAACACAGTAAAAACATTGGTGTTGCCAAAAACATAGGCGTTATCACAAATATTTTTATTAACTGGCGTGATATTTTCAGCTTCATAAACTATTGAATCATTAATAGGTTGTTCGGCTTTGGTTTGCTCAATATGTTTTGGAATCACTTTGTGGTGTGGGACATACTTAACCCCACCAGCAACACGAAAATCGTTACCATCAATATCTGAAAATAAATTTCCAAGACCGACACCTAAAAATAATGCAGAGTGATCAGTTAAGCCTGTACTAAAGCCGGTGAAGAGTTCGCTTGGGTTTAAGTTTTTGTTGAAAAAAGGAGCAGTAAAGTTTCTTGTGTACTCAAGGTTAATCCCAAACTTTTTGTTAATAGGAACATAAATACCAGCTGCTGTAGTTAGAACTTGTTTGCGATTAATTTGTTCATCGCCAGAAAAATCTTTATACACAGCTTTATTGTTGTATGTGTAACCGAGGTTGAAGGCCAGTTGAAAGTATTTAAAAAACCTTTCATAGACTAGAAACAAACCAAGTCCAACCCCAGAGTCAGACAAAATTGGAGTTTTACCATATTTGTTTCCGTCATCATCAGTGATTTGCGTTTTTCCTCCATTTAATGGAATAATCACAGTTGGCATAATACTAAATGTGTCAGAGTTTTTATGGTACAGTTGATACTTTAATTTACCAGTAATATCTTGAAAGCTATAGCTCTCATCATCAAAGTTATTTTTAAAATATGAAAACCCACTTGAAAGTGAGACTTGTAACTTGGGTGTTATGTACATTCCAGCGCCAAAGTGCAAAGTTGTAATTCCTTCAACAATAGTACTGAGTTGCTTGGCATTGTCTTCATTTTTAACAACTAAAGGCTCATCAACATATGATAAGCCTAAATTAAAAATATATTTGTATCTATTTTTCACATAATTAGTTTCTAGCCTAGAATCTTCGATTGTTTCAAAAGTTAAAGAGTGCGACCTATTATATTGCTGAATATTAACTGCGACTGCTTCAGATTGATAAAAAAATAAAATACTTAATAAGCAAAAAAAATGTGTCATATTGAAATTATAGATTACGATTTTTTCAAAGTGAAGATATCTTTAAAATATATTCAGTTTTAAATTGAGATTTTTATTTTATTGACTATCACTCATTTTCAAAATTAAAGGCTCTCTTTAGTTTTTATATTAAGTTATTGGTTGTTAGTTCCGACAAGAAATTAGGACTAACATCCAGCAATTTAGTATGAAACATCTATGAAAAGGAATTATACAGTGGTACGTTTGTTAATAGTTATAATAAATTTTTTAGGGCTAGCCGCTTTTGTCCTTGGTTGTGACGGAAGTAATTATCATATTACAAAAAAAACAGCATCATCATCTTTTCCAGCAGTTTTATCTATTGATATATTTAATCCAACATCAATAAACCCTAGTGCTATACCTCAATCTTTAAGTACGGTGATGGGCACATGTACTTTTGATGGCGTTGGTAACATTAGTTTAGATGCTACACCAGCTTCTAGTATGACGCCATCAAGTGTATCTTGTGATTGTGTTGGTGGTGCTGTTGACTGCTCGTCTCAATTAGTGACAATAAATTCAGCTGATTTCGTTTTAAACTCATCAATAACTGATGGGCTTTTAGTCGCTTCAGATTTAACACCTAATCCAATTGATGTTCCTGCAATTGTAGACTTAACTCCATACACTCCAGTACTAGTAGGGGACTCACTGCCTTTAGAGGGGACATGTGGTATTCCTGGGTCAGAAGTGACTATTTCATTACCTGCGCAAGTGGTAGCCACCCCTGTGGTTTCTCAATTTTATTGTGCCTGTCAAAGTGATAATACATTTTCTATGAGTGACTGTGATGATACATCAGGAGCTGGTGGTGCTGCAATTACAGCTTTAACTGGAAACACTTCTACAGCTGGAGTTAATATATCAGCAAGTATTTCAGATTTAGACGGAGACACTTCAGGGCCAGTTAATAAAACTGTAGTTATCGACAGTTCAGGTTTTGATTGTGATGTTAATGCATCAACTTTTGGTGTTTTTATTGAGGGCGTTGCTTTAGATTCTACATCTGTAGCTCCACCAGGTGGTAATGTAACAATACCTATT
>CALJPJ010000168.1 GCA_937980625.1 uncultured Bdellovibrionales bacterium | reverse complement strand
CTTATATTACCAATTTTATTTGGGAAAATTACAATTTGACCCTATACTATTAGCTATGTCGATAAAACTGTTAATCGTAGATGACGCGCCATTCATATTGCAAGTGACAAAGTCTTTGATCGAAAGTCGAGAAATCCAAGTCATTGGCGAAGCTAATGATGGTGTTGAAGCTGTAGAAAAAGCATTAGTGCTTAAGCCTGATGTTATTTTTATGGACATGGTTATGCCAAATAAAAATGGTGTAGATGCGAGCATTGAAATATTACAAGCTTTACCTGACACAAAAATTATTGCTGTATCTACTCTGGATGATGATTTCATGAAAACTAAAGCTTTAGATGCGGGTTGTAGCGATTATATTATTAAGCCTTTTAATCGCAATGATTTAATTAAAAGTTTAGAAAAAGTATTAGATATAAAAATTTAAGGATGAGCTAATGAAAGAACTTTTTTTCACACTTAAAGTATTATTATTAACTCTTGTTGTGGTGGTTGTGATGCAAATAGAATTTGGCGGTCAAAGTTTAGAGTCTAGAGCTAGTATTATTTTTGGCCGCTCTGCAACGATCGACTGGATAAGAACGCAAAGTCGTTATGCTATAAAAAAACTAAATAATAAAATAACTGAAGTTAAAAAAGTTAACCAAAAAACTCCTTTAGATAAAATGATAAAAAACACACCTGATTTAAATCATATTTCTGAAACTGACCTTGAAGGTCCTAAAAGTACTAATAATACTAATTCTATTAAATAATTGTCATAAAAAAAACCACACCTTTCAAAGGCGTGGTTTAAAGTTAAAATAAAATTTTATATTAATTATTTCGTTCCGTTAGTTTTCCCACGCACTTTTTTAGGTGATTGATTTCTTGTGTCACTATTTTGTGCGTATAATAGTTTTAAATGGTCTGTATTATTACGATCGCTTTGGTTAGCAACATCTTGTAAAGGACAGTCGCTATTTTTCATTCCTGTTCCAGCAAGTGTAAAGCTAGCAGTTAGAGTGATTGATAATATTAGTATTAAATGTTTCATAGATTTTCTCCCCATTTTAAGTTTGTCTATATGCCACTATGTATAGCGAGATATGTGCCAAACTAAGACTAAAATTCTTTGTCTTAGTTTAAGTAATTTCAGTAACTTAGCTTTTGCGCTGTATATTGTTTTGTCGATCGTTCGTACAAGCCGGTGACAATCTTTGTTTCTGTCTAATTTTGAGACAGTTTATGTGGCTGTAGAACTTACTTTTGCCAATTAGTAATTTCAGTTACATAGCAGATTAAACTTTATAAATAATAAAAATTAACTATAAATATTTATGCCTAGAACTTGGCACATAAAGTGCTTCATAAAAACCAGTATATTATAAAAAGGTGAATTATGAAAAAATTAAGTCTAGGCAAATATATAATTTTAATTTTCGCACAACTATTAATAATATTAAGCCTTAGTACATCAGCCCAAGCTAGCGGTTATGGTTTATGCTCGGCAGCGACTAATAATATATCAGAAAATTTTGTTAAAGTTGATCCAAGCAAAGCAAAAGTAGAGCTAGAAAGAATTAATACTTTTGAGGCCTCTAAAGGGGTTAAGCCTGAAGATCAAACAACAGTTTGGTTTAAAAGAGATTCATCTGGCAATATAGTATCTTCACCAGTTAGCGTTGCAATATATCATGGGCTTTATAATAGCCCATCATTTACAAGGTGGTTAGCCGAGTTTTTACATAATGAATTAGATATTACAGTAATAAACGTAAGATTAAATAATCATTATACTGCTCGCCGTCGCGCTACAGATAACTTTTCTGCTGAACAACTTATAGTTAATGCAGAAAACATGTCTAAAATTGTTAGTATGACTGGTGAGCGAGTTGTATTTATAGGGCATTCGGTGGGGGGGTTACCAGCTCTTCATGGATTGTTACATTTAGGTTCAAAGTTAAATGGGTATGTAGGTATTTCGTCAGCTTTTAAAGTGCGACCTAATCAAGTTCGATACGGTATGTTTTTAAGTACATTTGGCATATCAGGGTGGGCTAGAGATTTAAAGCGTAATATTTCTGATTTTATAAAAGGTGAAAAAACATTTTATGACGCAATAGCGGCAAGGTATTTATCTACTGATGCAGCTGGAACATCTGTTAAAATTACAGAAATTTTAGCAGAGCTTCTTGAGCAAAACTCTCCGTCTCGACAAGAGGTTGAAAACAGTATTGACCAAAATATTTCTTTACACGAAAGAGCAACAAAATTTATGAACAGAATCATTATGCGATTTAAAGGGGAGTCGAAGGCACCTAATCCATCACTCATTGCAGAACATTTAGTTGAACTAGAAAAAGGTTCCATTGGTATTGAAACTGAAAAAGATAAAGTTATAGATTCTGAATTAAACCGTCAGGCTTATATAGAAGCAAGATCAACTTATTATGAAATTCCTGCTAACCAAGGCGTAGCTCATGTTAAAACAGCAAGTCCAGAAAACCTAAATCCATTTGCAGGTGAAATTTCTAATTTAATCCTTGATTATGTAAGGTCCTTCATTGAAAAGTAACTTTAGCAATAAAGTTTCCTAAACTATCTGAAGAGATAAGCTTTAGTATAAACTTATAGTTTTGTTATTTGCACAAAGTGCTAGCTAAATATAAAGCTTACGGAATTTTTACTTTTAATTGAATATTGGTTATGGTTTGACAAGCAAGGCGCTCATTAGGATTAAACTTACGATCATTTGCCATTTCTAGTTCAATTGCATTCCTGGCGGGTAGGTCTTCGTAGTTATCAATTATAACACGGCAAGTGCCACAGGTTCCATGGCCACCGCATGAGTGGTTGAGTTCAATTTTATGATCAATTGCTAACTCTAAAAGTGTTTTAGATTCAGAAAGTGGAATGCTCTTATGGTTATTAAACTTTATCATATAAATAGTATAACAAAAGAACTTCAGTAGGCCTCTAAATTTTATTATGATTTCTTAATTTATAGTGAATTGAGATTGCCGCCTTGCAACAGTTTAATTTTCAGCTAATTCAAGCATTTAGAGATGTTAAATTACTGCT
>CALJPJ010000167.1 GCA_937980625.1 uncultured Bdellovibrionales bacterium | reverse complement strand
CAAAATCAAATTTAAAAATATTTCTATGCTAAAATTTTCTTTATTACTATCTTTAGTTTTTATCCTAAGTTCTTGTCGGTTTCAATCTAACTCACATAGCACCCCTGGCTTACAAGAAAATGCAGAATCACTCAGAACATTTTCACATGACCCTAAAATTCAAATGCCAATTAAAGAAGTTAAAAAAAACTCTGATAATAAAGGTAAAACAACTGAACTTCCTGAGGATAAGGTAACTATAACAGTTCCAGAGCCAACTAAAGAAACACTACCAGATGTAACTATTAAACACCACCAGCCCAAGAAAGAATCCACACCAAAAGTTATTACTTCACCAAACAAAAAAGCTGAAGGTATAAGCAGAGAAAATACAACCAAAACAACTCATTCAAAAAAACTTAGAGAAAAGAACAAAAAGACCATACTTCCTATTAAAGAAAAGAAGTCTCCTCTTCTTACTACTAAGCAAAACTTACCTTTAACAAATACAAATAGTATTGACCAACAAAATGATCAAGACAACAATTCAGATATCAATAGTAAATATAACAATAAAGAGCAGAAATCAAAAATTCATGAATACAGTGGTAGCGCAAAACAACAAAACCTTGAGAGTAAAAATCTACCAGAAGTCCAACCTTCGACTCAACTTAAAAGTGATCACTATGTCTCAGAAGATGAACAAACCAATGGTGAAAACCAGGTTTTAGAGTCAATAAATCAGGATTCTGATAAGGACTCTTCTTTAATCACTGAAACACCTTATAATGAATTCAAAGAGTCACATTTTGAAGTTATTAATTTTTCATCTGGGTATTCACTACAAATAGATTTTCCAGATATTGCTTGTCCTAAAAATATTCGCCCAGAAAAAATGTGTTTTCACAAAGCACCATACTTTAAAACAAACTTGATACTTGACCCCGGCCACGAGCTTTCTTTAGATTCAGTGAGAAATGGACGTCATAATGAAATTAGTGAGGGCTACTTAAATATGGTTGTGGCCACCTTAACTAAATTAATGCTAAAAAAATGTTTTCCATTTAATGAGCAAACACAAACTGGAATAAAAAATTCAAATATTTTGCTTAGTCACTATCCCGGAGAAAGTCATTACGGACAATATATTTTTAACAATGAAAAACATGATAGTAATAAAATTATTGCTCACAAAAGCTTAAGAAGAACAAAGCATATTAATCAGTTGCTAACAACTAACGGAGGAGAGAAAAGCTCCGGAGTAATCATTTCAATACATGCTGATGCTCCTGATTACTCTAAGGATGGACATAGAAAAACTGAGCATCCAGCTACAATATACCCAAAAACTAGACCAAACTCGGCACCCATGGCTAAGTCAATGTATACTGAGCTCGTCAACATTTTAGGCCCCCACTTTCCAATTGAGCAGCAGGAGAAATTTAAAATTTCTCCAATGGAAGACGGCCGCACCTTATACCCTATGTTACGACTAGCTAAAAGTAATAAAAATAATTACGGCTTTATAAATACAAACATAGATGACCAAGAAGTTCGTATTGGCTCTTTAACCCATGGTATACTTAATGAGCTATATGCTGGTAATGAGGACACTGAGTCTGTATTAATTGAAGGTTTTTTTATGGATAGCCTAGGTCTTGCCCCTACAATTCAAGAGGAGCTTTCACAAGAGGGTTATATTCCACGTATTCTATATACTGTTATAAAAAATGATAATATTAAACCGCTATTATTTCCAACTTTTGATTTAAAAATTCATGGTGAAACCGATGGACGAATACACTACAGCACTCAACACACTGGAGAAGAGCTAGGTTTAAAAATTTCTAAAGTATATAAAGCTTATGCAGAGTCAATCACTAAGGGCTTACAAGAAGCTTATAGTTGCTCGACAGAAGAAACTAATGACATCCAAGAAACTTTTCTTTAAGTACACTTCACCTCAAATTAGCTAATGGTAAGATACTATTAGTCAATATCATAACCTAAATTTCAAAACTCTATTCATAGATTGCAGTTTGATTGAACAATTAAACTCACCTCCATTGATCTCACAATGAGACATCTTGTAACGAAATCGAAGTGCTTCCGTCTCACCAACTAGATATTAATATTGGCTTGTTTTGAGTCATATTTAAATATAAAATATCATTATATTGCGTGGTCTATTTTAGAAAAGGATTATCTATGAAAACATTATTTTCTTTAATACTTTTATCTTTTTTTTCAGTTTCAGCTCAAGCTAAAACTTTTACAAGCCCTTTTATCACTTTTCAACTCCCCTCTGGCTTTAGCTGCCAAAATTACTCAGGCACATGGAACTGTAAAAAACCAAACTCAGCCAAGCATAAAGGTTTTATAGCTGTTACAGCTAAAAAAGCTCGTGTTGGCACAACACTATCAGGTTATAAAAATAAATTACTAAAACCAATAACTAGAAACTGGAACAAAAAAATTATAAACTCTCAACCACAAGTTACTGATGAAGTAATTATTCGGGGACAAAAATGGATTCAATCTACACACCTAGATGGTGAAGTTCCAAACTCTATGACAAAGTACTTAATTACAATTAAGAATGGACTGTCGGTCTTAGTATCGTTTACCGCACACACCGATGACTACCCTATTTTATCTCCTGATTTCATAAGAGCCATTGAATCTATGAAATTAAGTCCTAAATTAAAATCAAATATGGCAGCACCTATTAAGCCTCTAGCCACAAATAGTGCTCCAGGCTTAAATAGCGGCAATGAGCTCGATGATATATTCGAAGAAGACCCCACTCAAAGCCAAGGTGGCGGTCAATTAACTATTAGCTCTTTAAAAAAAATTGGAGCTTTAGCTCTATTAATCATTGCAGCTCTATTATTTTTAATTTCAAGACGTAAAAACAAATAAGGCATTATTATATTTATGCTAATTTATTAATAACTCATTATATTCTAAATTTATTTAAATCATAATGTGCTCAAACAACTCCCTGTGGGAGAGCTCAGCCCAGTATAATTTAAATAAATTTAGAATATAAAGAGTTTAATAAGGTTTGTACTACATAAAAATAGGTCAGTTATTTAAGAGTAAATTCTTTACTTTGGTAAGTTTAATCTCAAAACTAAGACAATCACTAACTCAAATCTAATTAAATTGGGCTAGAGCCCATTTAAATTGGTACTAATCCTGCTTTATTTACTTCTAAATAGGAGACATTTATGCAAAATATTATTAACTACCTTATAATAAAGCTGGGTTTAGACTTTGAAACAGAGCTAGAAAAATTATTTATTTACAATGAAGATTATATTAAACAATATGACAACACACCTACAATTAAAAAAGACAACCGTCTTTATTTAATTCAAAGCTGAATTAAACCCAATGTTTCACAAATTATTGGTCCAGGCGGATTAGTCCATAAACTAAGAACATATCCTCCACCACCAGAACCTGTGGGTTTTACAGCTATAGCTCCATTCTTAGTCAGTTCATGCATATGGTGTTTTAAAGATCCATGCACTAAACCCCATTGGCTAAATGCACCACTTGCCATATCAATGGCTCTAGCCAGTTGATTAATTCCTAAATTTTTATTTTTTTCACTTAACGACTCCAACGCAAGATCTACAGCTGATTGCATTAAGCGATCAATTTTTTCACCTATATCAGGTGTCTTTTGTAAAATACTTTTAACTTTTGTAATACAACTGGCAGTAGCCCCTTTTTGCCCACAATCACTAATATACCAATTCGGTTGCCAAGAAATATTAAGCTCTGACATCTCACCACTTTTATAAAACTTGTGCCCTTTTTCAGACATTGCTCCCACAATATCCACTCCACTGCTCTCTCCGTGAATAATATTTTCAATTTCACGGGAATAACTAAAAATATTATTTTCTTCAAGCCAACCTAAATGCTCAAACCAACTCATTAAGGCCACACAAAGTGCAGACGATGAGCCCAAGCCTCCACCAATCGGAATTTGAGAATTAATTTTCAAACACCCTGTTAAATCAGACCTTTTTTTATCAACTAAGTGCAAGGCTTTCTCAACAATACCCCAAAAAAACAACTCCATAGCCTCTTGAGAAGAGTTAACTTCAATTCTGAGCTCACTACTATTTTTTGTATAATTAAACTGAATAAAATATTTTTTAAAAGGAAACACTAAGGCTGGACTACCTCGAAGAACACTATGCTCTCCTGCTAATATCCACTTAGCATAAGACTTTTTCTCATAATCCATATCTATAAAACCTTAAAGTTTTTAAAAAATTTATTTAGCATCTTATTGCAAAATTCTTCTTGCTCAGGACGAAACAAGAAGTGAATATTAGGTCCAGCATCCATCGTTACAATAGGCCCGTCTGAGTTAATACTCCAAACCTCTCTCACTAAATTTAAACACTCAATTGTTTCGTGAGTCATATAACCAAAATGAGGTTTTGATGTCTCAAATAAAGCATGCATATCCCAAAACTCTGCCCATGAAATTTGATAGGCGTCTCGCCAGTTTTCATTTTGCAAAGCTTGAATAAGTTGTATCAAACGATTTTCAGCTCGTTCAACTCGACCAGGAAATAATGAGCTACCAGCTACTAGCCTATGTGCTTCACTGGACGATACTTTTTTTTCACCACTTTCAACAACAACGACTTTATGGATTAAATTTTTATAAGGTAAATCTATTTTTTTAATAACATTATCTTGCCAGCAAACCCAACCCGACTCAAAGGATCGACAAGAAGAACCTGACCCTTGAGAGCTCAAAGCCGCTAAATCAGCAACACTCAGCTCATTCCCTCCTTGTGACAAAGAAAGTTTATATGCAGCTTTGGTTAAAGCAGAAAAACTTGATGCTGAGCTAGCAAGTCCACAACCATAAGGGAAATTATTTGCAGACTTAATTTGGTATTTCCCTTTAATGCCAAAATGATCTTTTAAAAAACACCAAAATGATAAAAACCTATTAATTGATTTTTCATTTAAGTTAATTGAATACTCACTTTCTAATGGAGCCCAATTATCTTTAACTTCATTAGTTGGTATAACCTCAATAAATGTTTTTAGATGGTCAATGGTCCAAGAAAGTGATGAATTAGTTGGTCTATTTAATGTGCTATCAGTCTTACCCATATATTTAATTAAAGCAATATTTGATGACGAGTTGGATTTAATCATAGTTGTTTTCCCTCTTTAAATTCACCATCAAATTCAACTTCCATTCCGGGGCTAAAATCCTCTCCTGAAAAAATAATATCCAAACCAATTTGATTAAAATAATTGATTGATTTTTTTCTATCTTTTTTATTGTGTAAAACTAATATTGTATCAGCACCTGCCGCTCCACAGGCTTTAATCGCCTTGAACCATGTGGTTTCTTTTTTTATTTTAGAAACTAAAATTCTTGAGTCTTCACATATAAAGTTATGCTCCACCAACTTTAAAT
>CALJPJ010000166.1 GCA_937980625.1 uncultured Bdellovibrionales bacterium | reverse complement strand
GACCTTCTACTTCTTGTAACTGAGTTTGGTCTATAGCGTCTTGAACATATTGATGAACTAATTTCTTAGGTACTTTTTTTAGTTTAGCCACAAAGGACAAATAATTTTTAACTCGCATATCTACATACACTGGCGGGCTTTCAGGTAAATAGCCTAACTTTGTTTTAGCTTGAATTGGGTTTTCATAGATATCTAAATCATCAATTAATACTTCGCCAGAGCTGGCGGCCATAAATCCGGTAATTATTTTCATCGTTGTTGATTTACCAGCTCCATTAGGACCCAAAAAACCAACAACCTCACCTTTTTTAATTGTAAAATTTAGCTGATTAATAGCACTACGCTCACCGTATAACTTTGCTAAATTTTTTACACTAATCATTAATAAGTGTCCTTAAAAGGAAAAAAGAAAATTTAATAAAAATCAGTCTAAAACATTACTTAAAAAGTAAATCATTTGGATTAAAAATTATAAAGGGCTTAATGTTATCGACGCATCGCGCTCTCATCAATTTTTACAGCCTCTTAACATAGTATTACATTTGGACAAGAATATTTTTATCATTAATATAAGTGACTTTCCCAATAGAACCTTTAACTGGCTTTAAATAACGAACCTCACAGTAAATAATATCAAACTTTATGCCTTGGTACTTTAGCTGTTTAGATTTAAAGTTAAACTTTACTAACTCTCTAGCTGCTAATAATAGCGTATCTCTTTTAACCTCTTCCTTTTTTTTATAAACAATTACACCATGAGTACTTGGATAGTCTCGTAAATGAAGCCAAATATACCAAGGTTTTGCAGCTTTTATTAATTCAGAATTATTTTTTGCTGATCCACCTAATAAAAGTAATTTATCTCCAGGCAGTTGAATTGTTTTAAATTTAAGCTTCTGGTCTTTCTTTAATTTTAAAACATTTGACGTATTTTTATTATGATTTTTATACCAAGAGTTATAATCTGTTACTTGCAGTAGATTGCTTAACTCTACATTTAACACTTCAAGCCTATTGACGACACCACTTATTTTATTTGACTCTTTTTTATAGCGACTAAAGGCTGTGGACATATTCTCTATCACAGATTTTTTTAAATCAATGTGCCTAAGTAATCTCTCATCTAAATCTAAGTTTAGATTTAACTTAATATAATCACCAACTTTTTTTAGATCTCGTATTTTATTTTTTTTGCTTTCAATATCAATTGAAACCTTATCTATAGATTTTTTAACTTTATTGACTTTTTTGTCATACTCTTTTTTAGGGTCTATGAACTCTTTATTAGACTGATTTTGTTTTTTAGATTGATATTCTTCAACTAAATCTTTCACCGTTCTGACTTTCACTTCTTTGTAAGGTGAGTTTAAAGCTGGAAAGTCTTTAACTTTAAACATGGACACTTGCTTGCCTTGTGAGTTTAAAATTAAGTTTAACCCTCTAGGGAAGATATTAACAGTTATTTTTTGATCACCACGCTCAAAACTTTTGAAAGTTAAAACCAAAGTACGTTCCCCCTCCCGTAAAACAGAAACACTTTGTAATACTGAATTTATAAAATGCATCGTTAAAAAACTAATCCATGGCTTTTTAATGTTCTTTTTAGGGAATTGTTTATCCGTAGGCAATAAAACTGGAGCTTTATTATTTAAATCTAACAACCAATCTGTATGACTGACGCCATCCCAAAATCTCAAGTAAATTTTATTTTCTTGGCTAGAGACTAATTGTAATTGACAGCCTACTGACTTACTCAGTTCATTACATATACATAATATCTCTTTATGATTTAAAGCTTTCATCATCAATAATTATCACCTATAATTGTTTACCTGGCCAGTAACTATATCTCATTTTGACATTATTCACTTGCAATTTGTATATAAATAAATCAATGTTTAACTTAAGGAATAAGCCTAGAGCTAGCCTAATTAAGGGCTTTAATAAAGCATAAGCTTTTAACTATCTTCCAGAGGAGTTTTACTGTGATTAAATTTATTATACTTATTGTTACATTTTCATTTGCTTTCACCCCAATTGCATTCTCAGCTGATTGTAAAGGCCGTAAAAGCTATAGCTGTAAAGGGGCTTGTACATGGGTTTCTGGTTATAGTAAAACTGATGGTACAAAAGTTTCTGGTTACTGTCGTAACAATGGAAAAAATGCTACAGCTTCTAAAAGCAAAAAAAAGAAAACTAAAATAAGCAAAAACTCCAAAACAACTAAAAAAGTCAAAAACAAATCTAAGAAAGACAAAAAGAAGTCAAAAAAGAAAAAAGACAAAAAGAAATCCAAAAAGAAAAAATCCAAAAAAAGTAAAAAGAAATCTAATTAATTAAAATAATACATGGCCAATACACCACTTTGTTGGTAAATTGAATCTAGATCTTTACACCTGAGCTTCTTTTTTAACTTAAATATAATTTCATTTTACTATTATAAAGCTTTACTTACTCGGAACAACACGACAGCTTTGGAGGTTTTCCCAGCCGTAGCCGTCCCCGTCTTGATCTGATTCTGCTAACTTACAATCGGGCAAGATAACAGTATTGTTGTCAAAGCTATCTACCAGACAACTCTTGAAGTTTTCCCAGCCATATCCATCACCATTACTATCTAAAAGTGGTGACGAACAAATCGGCATTGACTCTGATTCATTTGAATCATTATTTTTGACGACTTGCTCAGAAGCGTCATCCTGTAAGGTCTCTTCTTCAAGAGTTTCTTCCTGTGAAGTCTCTTCCTCTGGAGTATTATCTGGTACCTGTTCAGGATTGGTATCTAATACTTGTTCAGGGGTTTTCTGCTCATTGTTATCAATGTCTTGTCCTATTGACGAGTCACCTTCAACAACCAAACAGCTCCTGTTCTGCTCCCAGCCATATCCATCACCATCATCGTCAAACTCAGGAGACGAGCAATTTGGTAATTTTCCTGACTGATCAACCCTTATACCTCCATCTGAGTCATCAACAAATTTTAAATTTAAGGTTTTTTTATTAATTGTGTTACTTAAAATTAAGCCAAACTTGTCTGATTCAGCAGCCATCTCAAAAACCATAGTTCCATCTTTTAATACATCAGAACTTATATCAATAAAATCAGACTCAACAAAATCCCCAAGCGGAATAACTTGGTTAAAAAAACCTCCCTCTGCAGGTAAGTGGGTTGCTAAAATAACTGCGTTATTCAATACAACTTGATCTCTTCCGGCTTCCACCCTATAGCTTATACGTATCTTGTCGTTTACTAACACTGCTGTTCCAATTATAATTTCTGGTTTAACTTTCTTTTTAAGTTGTCTTTCTTCATTAGGAGGAGTTGTGCCATATATTTCACGCAATACTTGTAAATCAAGTCTTGACAAAACATAACCACCAACAGTTAAACCATGCTCAGGATCTCTCACTTTTCTATTAAAAACTGGTTCACCATTTTTGGAAAACGCACGGTTACGATAATGCATAATAGACATAAAGTCATACTCATCAGTAATGCGAGCAATATTACTAGCTGCGGTAAATGCTGGAAGTGGATGTGAAAAAGTATTTTCATCAAAACCTTCAAAGTCAAAGTTATCTTCTAAAACAATTATATAATTATCTCTATCTGGTCTTTGATGTTCATGCATAAAACCTAATCTATGCATAATTTCATGATGTATAACTTCTTGACTAAGACAATCAGACGCCAAATTAATGTACATCTGACTTTGTGGTTGATAGCCATATTGAGAAGAACAGCCTAAGCCCCTATCTTTGAACTCTACATATACACTTTCGTTTGTACGCTCGATAAACTCTAAATTAATGTTTTCTCGTATCATTGTATTATGAAACTCAATAATTTGGTCTTCAATTTCATTTTTTTGCTTTTGAGAATAGCTTTCATTAATTTTATAATAAAACTTATTGTCTTCAAACTTGGCACTATCATGCTTTATCGAATTAAATATTTTTCCTGATTGAATCTTTAATTTTTTTCCATTACTAATTTGAACTTTAACAGTATCTTTAGACAAAATTTCACTCGCCTTACCCAGAACAACATCTTGATCGACTATAACATGATTATTTTTAACTATATAAGAAGATGAGCTTTGGAAGAGAGTTGTGCTACCATTCGTATATTCAATATTTATTTTGCCACGCTCAGCTACTGAATGAGATGAAAATTGACCCCCACAGTTCGTGTAAAAAACTAGCATTGCGGCAAAAAACAAAAATACAAACGAAAAATTTCTTATGCGCATAAACTATCCCCCAATATAAGGTTTAGTTTCGCATGAATCATTAAATAGTTCGAACAGAACTTCACTAGTGTATTTATATGATACAAAAAAAAGAGGCCAAGGCCTCTTTTTTTACTCTAAATTTTATTTTCTAATACTAATTAGAAGTTTGTTTTTCATCTAACAAAGCATCTATAGCTATTTTTCTAGCTTTAGCCTCATCCATATCTACTAAGTCGTGATAAAGACCTAAATCTTCAATTTTATCGTTAATTTCATCTTCTGAAATTTCTGAAATTAATTTTTTATTTTTATCTTCTTTTAATGACTCAATTGCCGCAGCCCTAGCTCCCTCTTCATCCACACCACTTGCTGCTTCATAAGACAAACCTAACTCATCAATTTTATCATTTATTTCTTGCTCAGAGAATCCTTCAGTTCCTGGGTTTGTAACTTGCTCTCCGATGCCAACTTCGTCGTATGTAGACCCTGTAGCTTGATCACCAGCAATTTCAGCAGGACCTGGAGCAGAGACTGGACTTGTTGTTTCAAGTGAGGAATTATCTTTAGAAGTATATTGCTTATACTCGCCTTCAAAACTTTTAAACATCATTGGCTGACTATATTTATTATTTGAAATAATTGATACAGCAATAATAGTACAGTTTTCACCATCTACAATCGTTTTATTTACACACACAATTGATACTTTTTTATTTTCAAGCTTACGACCTTCTATGCGCTCACCATCTTTATTTGTAAAGCTAATAAGTAAATCAGAAGTTATATTATCATCCATTAGCTCACCCATGTCTTTTTCAGCAGATAGTACAATTTCATCGCCATCAACAATACTTGTATGAGTATAAACTAAACTAGAAAAATCTTCGCCAGAGTCGACTTCAAGTGTATTTCCATCAGAATTAATAACAATATTTTTTGGAGCATCTGAGCTTGTCGCTGCTGATGTAGATGAAACTTTCTTTTTGGTTAAAGCCTCTAAGATTTGAGCTAACACATCATTTTGGTTTTTCATTTCTTCTATCGTTAAATCATTTGATGAGTTTAAGGCCTCGAGGTTATCTACTATAGCTTTCTGGTCAGCAGATAAATTATCCTTTAGATCTTTATTTGAAGCGTTCAACCCTTTTATTGCCGATATTAATGTGGTTTGAACATTTTTAATTTGACCTACTTTCTCTTGTAGTAGTAATTCTTGTGCTGTTGGACCTGATTTTAATGATTGATTGGGTTTAAATTGGTTACTGCAAGAAATAGCTAGCATTAAAGTTGAACATAATACCGCTGTTCCCAAAAGTTTATTTAATTTCATATTATGATCTCCTTTAAGACTTTAATTAATACATAATCTTATAAAGCAAAATCATGTCCAATTTTTTATTTAAAATAAATCAGTATTTACAGCCACTTAAGGCTTTGTTGTTTTTAACTTAAACTCAAATGACGTAAATTGTTAGACATTACAGCCTAGTATTTGTCGCTTCCTATATTTCGTAGTACTTAATATAAGTGGATTTAACTAGTAACGACATCGAGCTCTTGGTTCAAAAATGCCAAACAGAATCTCCTTTTGGAACTTCAGCTTTTAAAGAGCTTGTACTTCTATTTCAACCTTCTATACATCGTTTTTGTTTCAATTATATTAAAAACGATAATGATGCTGAAGAGCTCACACAAAATATATTTATTAAAGTATTTCATAATATTAAAAATTTTAAAGGTGAGTCTAAATTTAAAACTTGGCTATACCGAATTGCAATCAATCAATGCGCTGATTTATATAATAAGAAAAAAAAACAAGCTAAAATTAAACAAGATATGTTCGCTCAAAGAGGTGAGATTGGTATTAAAGACAACCACGAAAACTCTTTGGCTCTTACCGACAACATTGATAAGTGCCTAAACCAAATGCCGCAAGATCAAAAAGAAATTCTAATTCTAAGGTTTTTTGAAGGATTAAAAGTCAAAGAAATTTCTGAAACATTAGATATTAGCCTGAGTGCTGCTAAGATGAGGCTTTCTAGAGCTGTTGAGCATTTTAAAATTTTATATGACGACTCTTAGCTTTGCTCAATTAAATGTAATTACTATAAATATGAAAAAAGTTAGTTAAAATAAAGGTACAAAATGAGTGACAAAAATAAAACAGATAATCTCTCTGATGAAGATGTTGAAAACATTTTTAAAGAGCACTCCCATGAAGTCTCTGATTCAACTCATCGTGAAAAACAAACAGAGAAAATAATCCAGCGGGCTACAAACCAAACATCTGCTAAAACTATCGCAGAGTTCACATTTGTTTCCTTCTGGACTGGCGTGTTAGAATTTATTGCACTTTTTTGTACTTTTCTACAGCAAAAGAGTGTAGAGAAAAAAGACAAACCCTCAAGTAAAGATACAGGAGAAAAATAAAATGGAGTTTAACAGTTTTCAAGCCACACTAACGGAGTCACTGAACTCAATGTGGGTCGGTGTCACTCAATTTTTACCAAAACTCGTTGGCGCAGTTATTCTATTCATTATATTTTACGCTATAGCTTCTACAATTAGAAAACTTATGTCTAAAACACTTGAAAAAATTGGTCTCAATCAATTATTTGATAAGTTAAATCTATCTAAAAGCTTGTACTCTGTTGGTATTAAATCTCCCCCGGCAGCCTTATTTGCTAAAATTATATTTTATTTAATTATGCTTGGCGCACTAATTGTATGCTCTGACGTTCTACAACTAGATAAAGTTTCAGCTGCCATAACTAGCTTTATAAATTATATTCCTAACATTATAGGTGCCGCTTTCATTTTATTTTTAGCACAAATGGCAGGTACATTCATTAGAGAGGCCTTAGAAGCTACCTCTGAGCACCTTAATTTTGACTATGGAAAAGTTATTGGCGGAGCCTTGTATGCACTCATTTTTGTTATTGGGATTGTACTTGCTTTTGGTCAATTACAAATTGAAACTAAGCTACTCAGCAATGTTATTCAAATTTTACTTTTAACTGCTGGTGCATCGCTAGGAATTTCTCTTGGCCTTGGAACTAAAAATGTATCTAACAAAATTATTTCTGGAGTCTATGCTAGAGAAGACTTCAAAGTTGGAGATACTGTTAGTTTTAATGATATATCTGGTGAAGTCATTAGTGTCGGCTCAGTAACTACAAAACTAAAAAAAGTAAATGGTGAAATTATTTCTGTTCCTAATAATACTTTACTTGAAAATATTGTTAGTTGTAAAAAAAGATAAAAAAAAGGATAGAGCAATGGTTAGCTACTCTATCCCCAAAGGTATAAGCTTTTTCAAGCTTAAAGGTCGTTGATTGGCCGGGTATTAGTACTTATTACATGGATTGTGCCAAACTAAACTCAATAGATTAGTTTTCAGAGGACATCACTAACTTAAGTCTAGTCAGTGTATACAACTTTGACGGCATCACTTTTTGAAGTTTTTATTGTCTATAAATACTTAATACTATTATTGTTTTAAATTATATATCTCAAAGTGAAGCAGCTCTAACGTTAAAAGTGTATTTCTTCTGATTAAAACTTATTCATTTTAAGGTTTATTAGCCTTTCCACTTTATTATATATGTTTATGATTTACTTGTATTGATATTTACAGTTGAACTCTATGCGCGGCAAAATTATATTTCACCCTATTCAGAATCAGAAAGAATAACTCCCTGTACAGTACTATAAACTATAACACCAGAGCTATCTGTGTACTTTAGCGGCGCCTTCATCGTAGATAACGAAGCACTTATGTGATGACCTCCAGATATATTATTAATTGTCGAACCTGGAACTGAAGATATAATTGTCTTGGATATTATGGGCATAACAAAAGTTGCATTTTCTGTAATTGCTACGCCGTTAGTATTACTTAAGTTCATCGTTTTAATTCCTGGCATACTTGAAGTAATTGCACACCTAGCTACTCCAATTGAGTTCGTTGAATTACAGCTATGCACGACGGCACCATCTCCTGCTGTTATAGTTAACTCGGGTGTAAAATTTGTGATTGGCGATCCATTACTATTTATTGCATGGACTTCTACATATAAATAGGAACTTCCATTGGCTACCCCTTGCCCTAGAACAACCAACTTTGAACTTAGAAAATCTATGCTCGATGCAAACTCTACACTACTACCACCACCAGAACAGCTCACCAGAAATATAAATAAAGGAGAAGTTATAATTATTGAAAATATTTTTTTAACCACAAATACCTCTTTATATTTCGTTAAACTATTTATCTGTATTCTTATCGGTCTAGTCTAGTTTTTATTAAGTCTTTTGTTTCAACTTAATACACTAATTACTAAATATTTACACATTAAGCTTTTTATTTACACTTTGCCTCTGTATCAATATGTCTCATCACCCGCTCAGTTAAACATTAGATCTATAAAACCAGTCTTAAACTTTAAAAAACTATAAATTAAATGTATTAAAAGAAATTTCCAAAGCTTGTCGCCAACAAATATTTAAATGCGAACAAAACTTATTAATAAGTGTAAACAATTAAAATTTATAATTTCTAACCAAACAATAGCCCCAGTCACAAATTCATTTCAATGAGTTCGTTGTAATACCATTTCATTAATTGTGAATAACTTCTAGCCAGCCAGTCTATATTTCGATAGCCTATATTATCTAAAAAAAATTATGGAGTTTATATGGAGTTTATAAGTCAATATCAAAATATTATAATCATTTGGTGCCTATTAGGACTTGGAGCTGGCATTGCAGCTAAGTTTTTATTACCTGGCAAAGACAAAGGTGGGCTAATATCGACTATTCTTCTTGGTATTGGAGGTTCTTTTCTTGGTGGGTTTATTGGTAACTACTTTAATATTGGTGGTGCTAATATAACTAGTGGGATTAATATCGTTACTGTTGTCACAGCAATAGCTGGAGCTTTTGTGTTACTCATTTTCTTTAGGGTTTTAAGATTTTTAATATGATTAAGTATTTTTTAATTTTAACTTTTTTATTATTTTCAGCCTGTGCTCACTACACACCTGAAGATCAGAATATTATTTCTATTGAGCAATGTACTCCAAAAGGAGAAAATCAAATTCCAAAAAATTGTTCCGCTAGTTTCTCTGATAAAATTTTTACTGGAAAATTTGTTTCTCTAAGGTCTAAATATATTGGTAATTTTGTTGGTCATGTAACTCTTGAAATCAAAACTGGCGAAAAATCTGTCATGTGCAAGACAGATGTCACTGATCAAAATATCGCCTTTTTACGAGCTCTCAAACAAGGTGACTCTGTAAAAGCCACCGGAACACCCACTTCAATCACTCGCTTTAAAAATTCATATCATAGCTATGTTTTGCTTGAAAATTGTCAATTTAGATTTTAGTTTTCCCATCTCGCTCCTGTTGGAATACACCACTTTCAACCTGAATTAAATCCCAACAAAAGACCAAATTAACGCGTCAAATAATAACTATTCTCCTTTTTAATAGACACTTTCAGAGGATTCACACTATTATTTGATTTGAGGTTTTTACCTCAACAAATTTTAACA
Organism: uncultured Bdellovibrionales bacterium; assembly: GCA_937980625.1. Taxonomy (GTDB): domain Bacteria; phylum Bdellovibrionota; class Bdellovibrionia; order Bdellovibrionales; family UBA1609; genus JAHDIR01. The sequence goes on along the minus strand of CALJPJ010000166.1, from coordinate 291 downwards.
AAATATATAAGGAATACACAAATGAGTACAGGTACAGTAAAGTTTTATAATGCAGGTAAAGGATTTGGTTTTATCACTCCGGACGATGGAAAAGATGTTTTCTTTCACGTTTCTGAAATTCAAGGTCAAGAGCCACAAGACGGTGATAAAGTTGAATACGAAATGGGCGAAAGCCAAAAAGGACCTTGTGCAGTTAGTGTAAGAGTCGTTTAATTTTATTTTTCAATTATAAATAATTTAAAAGCCTAACTGAAAAGTTAGGCTTTTTTTATTTATAATAATGTTGTTACT
>CALJPJ010000165.1 GCA_937980625.1 uncultured Bdellovibrionales bacterium | reverse complement strand
AAGCACTTATTGGAAAAGTTAACCTGGCTTCTTCAACTAGGTTGGCATTAAACTTTGAATGGAACTCAGAAACAGCTTCAGTGCTACCGAATATTGCACTTAAGACTTTCAATCCAGCAGCTCCAATTTGACAATACAAGTGTAAGCACTTTGATAACTCTCCAGCAGCAACGTCGACACCATTTTTAGCATCTGGTTGTAATAGCTGAAGAGCGGCATAAGCATTTCCCGTTTTTAAAGCTACAATCTTTTTTAATGACCTATCAATAAACTCTTTGCGAATGGTATCATACTCTTGCGCTGTTAAACCGACTTCAGATTCTTCATTGAACGCAGTAAACTTAATGACGTCATTAAATTCTCTCATATCAAGTTTACTATTTTTGGTTTTATTTTTAAACAAACCCTTTTTCTTAACTTGTTTATGAATAATCTTAACAATTTCGCTTAGATTATAAGTTACCTTGTAACCCCCACGTATATGAATTGTGTATTCGTTAAATCTATTAACTACTAGTTTATTTTTAATTTTTTCCAATGAAAAACTATCATTTTCATTTATTCCAGCTTGCTTTAGCGCACAAGACCCAACTTTAGAGAACTTAATACTGCCAGTTAAATCACCATCGCCAATATTAACATTCTCTTCACTGCCATCAGCAGAAATTTGTCTATTTAAGGGTATACCGTTATCTAGAACTTCGCCAAGCAACTTTCCTTGATCATCAGAGCTAATATTTGAACTGTTGTAGCTAATCATAGAGTTTTTCAACGGCATTGAGTAAAAATTTAAATTTAACTTTTTATTTAACTTTATAAACTCAGCTCTAAGTTTACTCGTGCTATCCACTATATGATACTTTGAAGTTGCACCCTCTTGCAAAGCTATGGTTGCCAGCTCTCCTTTTATATATTCAATTTCTTTTCTAGTATTATCAATAATTTTGGCTATCTTATCATCATGTTTGTCAATTTGATCTTCCATTTCACTCACAGACATTCCACTACGTGTACCTCCCAAATCAATGACAGTCTCTAGTTCAGATATTTTTCTTTTCAAACGAGCAATTCTTTTTCTTTTATCTTCATTCACCGAACTTCTTTCTAAAACATTAGCTTCAAAGTCTTCACAGGAATTTAAATGAAGATTGTAGCCAAGTGATAAAATTTTCATTTCATTCTGCTTAGGTGGTTTAATATATACCTTTTTGCAATCAGCTGACATAAAAAATCCGGAGCTATTTTCCGGCTCTATAATATCAAAACCAGTGCAGTTTGAGTATTTGAGGATCGCATTAGCATCGAAGCTAGACAAAGCTTCAGATGAGGCAATAAAAGCCATTGTGGAAATTAGTATCTTAAATTTATTTTTCATTTTTTTACTCCTTTAAAGGTTAAAGCCTTGATTTAAAATTATTATAGTTAAATTTAGGAATAATCGTTACTTTTGTACTTTTAGCACCATCATTACTAAAGTGAGACCCGTACTCTTGCACGCAAATTTTTGCTATTGATCCATTACTAATTGAAGAAATTTTGGTTGTGACATTCTTAGTTACAAAGTTTATAAAACTTAACGCATAACTAGGTCTATACTCTTGCGGAAAAATATTCTGCTTGATTTTATTGTTATAAGCCATAGTCATGTAAAACATTTTGTCTGTACTTGAAAGCCCACCATTCATGACACTGGCCAAATCATGAATAAATTCATTTTGATCTTTTTCTGAAAAGTAATAATTTTTATTTTCAGTTACAATTTGAGAGTCATAACTATAATTTACTGAAATTTCTAGCTGGGCGTCACCAAGAAGTAAGTCACACACTACTTCATTTAGACCAGAAAAATCTAATTCGATTAACCCTAAATTTGCTTTTTCACTATCAATTGATGAAACTAATTGGCTAATTAGTTTCTTTACTTTCCTATTTGTTCTTTCATGCTCAATTGTGGAAATATCTTTTGAGTCATCAAACTTTATGTTTATATTAAGCCAATCGTAGCCAATGCCAGAACTCAGTATTATTTTCTTCTCTTTATTACTTAGTTTTGGGAATATATTCATTTTAAAAATAAACTCATCGCCCATACTTTTTTTATAGAAAATATTATCTCTACTTTTTGAACTCAACTTACAATACTTCAAAAAGTTTTTCTTATTTCTACGAGTATTAAAGTTTGCATAAAATTCTCCTTGAAAACTTTTAGTCCTAAAATCAGTTAAATTTTCAGTTAAGTGAAATTTGTCGTTTTTGGAGTCTAATAAGCCAGAAAACTTTACCGGATGATTTTTTTCTTCGATAACATATGGAGTAAAATTTTTCTGCAAGTTAAACTCTTTATGCTTATCGTCTTGGTAAGGCCCAGGACAGAATTTTAAATCCTGGGCATAAACATTTAATCCTAATAATAATATAGCGAATGATAATAGTTTATTCATTTGTGCCCTCATTTTTCGTAAAAATTGTAGAAATTCTTTTTGTAAATGGAGTCGTAACTCCATAATCTTCCTTGAAGCTTGCCCCAACATTTAAATACTCTGCTAAGGTTACACCATGTTGCACAGCTTCATACTTAACAACAGCAACCATCTTTGTTCGACATTTTTTTCTGAAAATATTCCTACGGCAGTATCTTGTTGGAATATGAATAACGTAAGGAGCTTTAACTGCTTGTTTTACTTTAGCCTCTTCTACAAACTCAATCTTACCGGCCATCTCAAGCTCTTTTAAATATTGATTATACATATTTGCTTGCGTTGTTAACATTATGTCTTTAATTGAGCATACTTTATCAACATCTTCATTAGCCTTATTATCGCTATAGCCATCACAATTAGTTGACTTTATTAACTCAATATAATTATCCGCTTCAGCATAAAAACTAAACATGAAATTAGACATTACATCTGAAACAAAAAGTGTGTCTCTATCAGTTTGAGAGCTATTATTATTTGGGCCACTGGTTTTACTAATATGCTCAGCTACGGAACCAGATAGCTTTTTAGTGTCGTACTCAGCCACATAAGCATGAGTTGAAAATAAATTTGCATTATGAAAAACAGTAATTGCATTTTCAAAAATATTCTTCTCGCCTGTGGTTAAATATTCACAAACACCACCCTTAGATAGAGTAATTAAACCAGAAGTTTGTGAGTCACCAATAGACTTTGAAACTGTTAAGGTTCTCTTATCAATAGCCTGCTCTTGCCCTGCAATATATACACTTAAAATTGGATTTCTTTTGTCTGCAAAATCTTTAATTTTGATTGCTTTACCAGTTTCATCATACTTTAATTGACCTTCGTAGCGGTAAACGACTTCACTAGTTACTGGTAGGCGTTGAAACCTTGGTTTGTAGTTTTTTACAACAATAGCGCCAGCCTCATCTAAAATTTGCTGGTTATCATTTAATGAGTTCAGCTGAGCTAAATCACTATCACTCACTGAAAAGTCCATATTAAATGACACCTTAGCACCAAAATGGTGATAGTATTTTGCCAGCTCCTCACTGTGGTACTTCTTGTTTTCTCTTGATTTCTCTAGCCACTGCTGGCGGGAATGGAGTTGCTTTTCTAAGCGAGCTAATTCATTAGGGTCAGCATTATTTGAGCCTACTAACTTATCTAACTTTTCTTTGACTCTTGCCATTGACTGCTTGTCTTTTTCAATCGTATCTAATGACATCAAAAAAGCTTCAGCTTCTTTGTTAAAACTAGTACAAGAGTTTTCATATTTATCAAACGACTCAAATTCTCTTATCGATGCCACTGTTTTTGGTGGAGCCACATACACAGTCATACAATCACGACTATGATAATAACGATAATTCTTTTTTATGCGATAGTCTCCCTCCCCAAGAAGAATAGCTGGGCAGCTTGAGCCTCTTTCTGTGCCTTTGAATCCATTTGGATAAAGTGCCGGCAAGTTCGCTGATAACTCATCAAATGTAGTTAAGTTATTTTCTACTTTTTTTCTCTCCTTACCAATTAAATTGTTAATTTTTACAACCTTTGTAAGCTCATCTAGAGCTTTATCTGTAATACTCTCACTCATACCATTTAAACTTGTTAATAAAGTTAAAATAGTTATTATTTTTTTATACATGATTTCCCCCTTTTAGTTTTTTACTTAGCTTTGTGTACAGTGAACTTAGATTTAATTAAAATAAAAAAGACTATTTAATAAAAAGTTTTTTAATTTTAAATAAATATAAAAATGAAAGTAAAATAAAACCGTTTTAACAAACCAAAATTCACACATGAAACTTTAAACTTTAAAACAGATGATATTAAATATATTTAGTACTACATTGTTAATATATATACTTAAAAAAATATTGTTAAAAATTAAATATAATTTGGATGAAAGTGATTACTCCAACTAGTAGAAAAACAAATTTTAGTTATTAATTTTGAAATTATTAGAATGCTAAAAGTAAAAAATTTATTAACACTAATTTGATGCTTGAATTTTATTATAAGGTTTTTAATAAATCAGATTTAAAAATTAAACTTATTGTGATTGATAGAGTTATGTAACAAAAGTAAAAGCTCACAAATAAAATTTATGAGCCTTTAAAAAATACTTAAGAATTTAGTGCATTTACTAGAGAATTAATTTCATCAATAACAGCCATCACATCTCTTAAATCAGTTTTAAATTGGTCTCGTTTATCAATTAAGATTTTATATTCTTTAGATTGAGTGTTCCCTAGTTCAGAAATTTCGAGTTCAGTTTCTGATAGATAATAATTTAAACGCTTTAACCTCGCTTCAGGACTTTTCAATAAATCTGAATAGTAATCAAAAATACTTTCAAATCGATGAGATTTAATACTTAAATCTACTGGGCCACTAAGGCTTCCGATCTTAAGACGTTTAATTTCTTCAACAGTATCAGCATAATAAATGGCATTGGCTCCATCATTATCAATAATATTTAAATTAATATCAGTATCTAGAAGTACCTCTAGTAAGTTAACCATTGTTGCTGGATTATCAGAGAATTTCTGCTTAAGAACATCAGTCAAAACTGTACCCCCATGATCTAGTCTGTGGTTTACATTAATATTTAGTTCAGTTAACTTTTTTATTAAATCAAGACCCTCCCCTTCTTTGCAAAATGATTTCGTACATTTTTTTACTAATACTGTGAAAATAGAATTATTACTATTGTCAATAACATTTATATCAGCCCCATTTGAAACTAGTACATTCAAAGCATCTACAGTTTTCACATAAAATAAAGCTGTTTTACCTTTTTTATTTTTTATATTTAAATTTACTTTAGTAACTAGTAAGCTAAGCGCTTGCATCATGTTTTTATCAACTACTAGGTTCAGAAGTTTCACACCATTAGGTGATTCTCCATCTAGATTAGCTCCTTTATTAATTAAGTAAACTAGTAATGGTTCGTTTTCAGCCTTAGCAGAAATTTGAATAGGGGTTAAACCTTCACTATTTACTGAGTTGATATTTGCACCAGCATCTAATAGTAATCTTGTTATTTCAATGTTTGGAGATAAATGCAAAGGTGTACTATCGGCTCTATTTACACTATTAACATTTGCGCCATTTTTAATTAATAAACTTAAAGCAAAGCTTGCTCCTTTTTTAGAAGCTATATGCAGAGCACTCTGCCCTATTTGATTTAATTTATTAATTTTACTTTTATTAGTATTAGTAATTATTAATTCTTGAATTTCATCAATTTTCAATTCAATCACATAATGCAATGGTAAATTTCCTGATTCACTACTTATATTGACATCTACTCCTTTAGATAAAAGTTTTTTAATCACTGCAGGGGTTTTATATAAGATAGCACTACTTAAATATGTCTCTGCTCCTCTATGTGTGGGCATATTTAACTCATCCTTAGACATTTTATTAATTAATAAATCTGATACAGTATTCATTTTATAAAAAATTGATAAGTCTAATGGATTTTTATTATGAAAATTTCTAATTCTGATATCTGCACCATTTTTTATTAATTGCTGCGAACCTTCACTCCATTGACTCATAATTGAAGTTAATAATGGTTGTAACCCATTTGCAGGTTTTACATTTAAATCAGCATTAGCTTCAATAAGGCTTTGTAATATTTGACTGTTTTTTAGTTTCACAACATAGTTGATTGCAGCGTTACCCTCTCTATCTAACTGGTCCACATTTATCTTTCCAGTTTTAATTAAATATTTTGCTACCGATGGATACTTTTGCGGTTCTGCATGTTTCAACGCCACATGAATTGGATTTTCACCATTTTCGTTGACTATATTTAAATTTGCTCCTGCATCAACTAATACTTTTATGATTTTATGCGCTTTACCGCGATTAAAAAATAGTGAATTTTTGTTAATAGCGCGCCAAATTGGTAAAACAGGATCTGACTCAAAAAAACCAGTAATCGGCTGATTAACATCTAACTTACCCATTTGAATTAACTTACTCAAACAAGCTGCGTCCCCCTTCCTAATGGCAAATGAAGCCCCATGGTCATAAAAATCTGGCTTATTAAAAACATTATCATATGAGTTCAAACAAGATTCAGTGCTGACTGGTCCAGCCTCTTCCAAGCCATCGCCTGTGCCACTCCCCTTATCTTTTTCATTACCACCACTACAGGCCATTAAAGTTAAGCACAAAAGTAAGCCTATAAGTGTTCGTAATTTCAATAATTTGTATATCATTTTTTCTTCCTCATGATTTATTTACGCCTTAGCTTTATAAGTTTATTATTTATTGAAAAACTTATTCTATTTAAATATATAAAACGTAATATTCTAAGTAGTAATAGTTGAATTTTTATTTTCTATGGATGTGGTATACTCAAACACTGCTTTTTAGACATAAATAGTGTAATTTGCTCAGCACTTGCTCTTGGCAGAAAATACTCACCATATTCATCAACAATTGTCATGCCGCTTTGGCTAAACTGAACATTAGTAATTTCATCACCATCACCTTCATCACTACCCATTGCTTCTTTTTCACAGTCATCATAAACATACTCAAAATCATAAAATTTTAATTTATTGCCATCGTATTTATACTTGCCAATACTTACGTCAATTTCATCAGAGCTTTTATCTAATGTTCTAAAAATTACTGTTTTATCACTCATAAAAGTTATAATTTTATCTTCAGAATCTAATGATTGACCAGGCTGACAATCGGGACAATTTGTAGAGGTTGCAGCCTCTTCACCTTTAATAAAATAACTACCTTGTACAGACTTACTCGATTTTTTCTTCTTATCTTTGCCACAACTAATAATAGTTAAACTCAATAGTAATACCAACAAAGCTCTTAACAATGTAAAATTCATTTTTTCCTCCAAGTGTTTTATTAATTTATAATTACTTGTTTTTTACATTATTAAGATCTGTAAACAATTTTTTTTAGTATTTAAAAGAAAATTTATATTATTTGCATTTAAAATTTGTATCAAATTGAATAGGTTGGTTTTAATAGCTCAAGTTTCACACGTGAATCAAAATCAATGATTTATGTATAGTTAAAACTGATAAACAACTTTTTTCCAGCCCCTAGCTGTAAAAATATCAAACAAATCATCTGGTGATATATTTAAACTTGCATTAGACCCACTAGACATTATTGGCTCGATATCCATAATATTAGCTATAAACTTTGAGCAGTGACTACTAGACTTATCGTCCCAACCAGCAAACATATCAAATTTTATTTCTTTATAATCTCGTAGGTTAATATCAGGTAAATTCAAATTTTTGTTTATAAAAACTTCCACCATTCTTTTTTTATTATTATCATTTACTGGATTATATTCATTTAATATTTCAGATAAACTTTGTGCCTGGGTTAACCCAGACATCGGTTGCATCTGATACCATTTATTATTTACTTCAATAGCTGCGTGATACCGTTGTTCATCTGGGTAAGCAAACCAAGGAGACTGAAGCTCACAGGTTTGCGTATCAATAGTTGAAAACAAGGCAATTTTGACTTCTGCATAAGAGCCAGGACTTATTAGCATTACAAATGTTAAAATATATAACCAATTAAACATAATAATGTACTAGCGAAAAATACTTTCATGAGCAAACTCAATATCCAAATTAATAAATTTTACCTATAGCGGGTTCTTTTAAAAACTGGCACCTTCATTTGTTTTTCAATATTTAAGAGGAGTCCGATCATAAAACAAGAGCACACTAATGAACTGCCACCATAACTTAAAAATGGCAATGCTAAGCCCTTAGTCGGCAACATACCAAGCGTTACACCGGCATTTATAAACACTGAAAAGGCAAATATAACCGTAACACCTAGGGCAACTAACTGCTTAAACCCGGAGTCAGCACGGAATGAAATTTGAATCCCTCTAAAGGCCATAAAACCATAAACTAAAAACACAACAGCGAAACCAAGAAAACCAATCTCTTCACCTAGCACTGCTAAGGTAAAGTCTGTGTGGGCTTCAGGTAGAAAAAAGAGCTTTGACTGCCCTTGTCCTAAACCATTTCCAAATAAACCTCCAGAGTAATAGCCCAAAAGACTCTGAATAATTTGAAATCCTTTTTGAGAAGGGTCAGACCAAGGATCTATGAATGCAATGATTCGTTTATATCTGTATGGCGATGACAAAATCAAAAGTGCTGCAACAGGAATTGTCACAATAATACCAGAGATAATGTATCGCCATTTAATGCCAAAACAAAATAAAATAGTAATTAGACTTAATGTACAAATAACAACGGTGCCAAAATCTGGCTGCTTTAGCAAAAGTATAAATGCAGTTAATACCAGAGATACTAATATTGGCCACTTCCATCGTCCTAAAATTTTAAATTGATTAAATAAAATGGTCGCTAAAAATAAAGGCCATGTCACTTTAAATAGCTCAGATGGTTCAAAACGAAAACCCATAGGCATTTTTATCCATCTCGCCGCCCCACCAGCTTCTATTGTTAGGCTTGGAACAAAAGTTAAAACTATACCTAAAAATGAAGCGCACCAAATAAGTACGCCATACTTTTCAAATAATTTCCAAGGTAAATGGCTAGTTATAAAAACGACAGCCAAGCCTAAGCCTGCAAATGTTAACTGCCTATAAAAAAAGTGAAGGGCATCGCCAAATTTTTCTCCAGCATAAACATAGCTTGATGAATAAACTTGAACCAGGCCAAGACCCATTAAAAAAATAAGTGCTAATAACAGGCCTTTATCAAGTTTAGCAAGCATTACTCACCCTTCACTGCTTCAGCGGCATCACCTGCAGTTTCTTTAACTTTATCCATGGCAGCTTCAGCACCACCTTTTGCAGCCTCTGCAGCGCCACCAGCTGCATCCTTAGCCTTATCTAACATGGACTTGGCACCTTCACTGGCCCCACTAGCTGCCTCTTTCGCTTTATCCATTACAGTTTTTTGAGTAGAGCTTGAATCACCAGTCACTGGAGAAACTGAAGTCTCTACATCTCCATCGCACTGGAAGCCAGCCCCTTGAAGCGTGCCCTTAACTCTTGAAACTATTTCTTCACAAAAACTTTTATCATTTCTAGCAATTGCTATTGTTTTGGTTGCCCCAAACTTCGTATAAGTAACACCCCACCCTCTATCGTCAGTTCTTTCTAATAAGCTTATAACTCTTTTGTCTTGCCCTGCTGTGCAATTAACATCAAGAATGCTATTACCAGTTATATCTGGTAATTCACCACTCTCTATTGGCATTGCCGGTTCTGTTGCAGGTGTCTCTTCAACAATAGCGGGTGTGGGCTCGGCCACTGATGTCACAGTCTCTTTAACTACTTCAGGTGCTTTCTCAATGACTTTTTTTGACGAAGAACAACTCACAGCAAATACTAATAGCGAACTTATAATTAAATATTTCATTTTTGTAAAACTCCCCATATTTTTTTAAATATAAATCATGATAAATTTATATCTATATGGAATCATAGATAAAAAAAAGAAACAAGTAGAGCCATCGACTTAACAATTTTAAATATTTCAAACCCAGACTATGGGCCGTATTTAGCAACGGAAAATATACTGCAAGGTAAGACTTTAAAGTCTTTTAGTGATAAAGGTTTAAAGCTATATTATGAGTTTCAATACTCAAATTTTTAACTCAACATATAGCTACATATGATATATTCAATTTTTCGTGTATATTGCTTTCTTTAGTTAGAAACAATGGTGATACGTCTTGTGATACCTCTAACTGTTAGCTCTATAACACAAGAGTTTTCTTTTTTTACCCAATTAAACATTGAAACACTAAGGTATAAAGATCTCGTCACTGGCTCAGTATTTAAGTTTATATTACATTCAAATTCGTCATTTTCGTCTTCTAAAAAATCGAAATCGATCAAGCTTTGACTTGTATATGAGCGATCAAAGTGAATATGAAGATAATTCTCTCCGCTGTCCAAAACTATTGTATGATCATCTTTGCCATAGACATGCACTGATCTCGGCTGCTCATAATCAAGCATCGCAAAACCTGTAACACTGATCAGTGATAGAAGTAAAACTGTTGTCATGAACCTTGTAACTAACCCAAACATAATAAATCCTCCTGGCATAAAATTTAAAGATAACTTCTTTACAGAAAGTGAACTCAATCGCTCCACTTAAAATTAAAGATTTCAAATTAAACGTACTTACATTTCGCATTTTAACATAAATTTTAAGCTTTAAAATGCCCCATGAAATTAAGTTAAAATGATTAAAAATTGTCTAATATATATACACCCAAAGGTCTTTAGAGTTTTTGAGGTTTCAAATAGTTATACTAATAATCCAATACTTTTGAGCTCACTGAAATCATTGAGCTTTTATTTTTAACAACATCCTCACCATTAGGGCTAGTAGTGATTTGCCTCTGTTTAAAGCCACCACTTATAACCGCTTTTTCTTGGCCTATATCTAGATAACCTATGCCAGTTAAATTGTGTTCAGAGTTTAGTTTTTTAACCTTAATAGAATAACTAGCAATGACATCAGACATTAAACTAAACTTTTTTGTATTCTCAATTACTTTTAGTTTTAATATTATTTGCTCTGAACCATCTTCACTTTTTTGAGAAATCTCAGCGGATTTATTTGCCATAACAATAACTGTTGGTGTCATTGCAACTTCATCATTAATTATTATTTCACTATACACTTTATATTGGTTTTCTTTAGCAAAAGTTAAAACTGAATAACATACCAGTAAAACTAAAATAATTGATTTCATAAAAAACTCTCCTACACTAAATAATGCTAGAAGGTAGTTTTTAAGTAATCAAATACATTATAGCTTCGTCGTTTTATCTATTTTTTTAGACTTTCCAGTCAAAATTTTAATTGCATCTTCTTTGAACTTAAGATAGTTCAGCCAAGATGTAGATTGCGATGTATATTGAGGGTATGTTCCAAGTGTATCAAAATCATTTTTTGCACTTTCAAATTTTTTAGCATTCGTATAGGCCATACCTCGCAACATATATATTTGACCTTTATTAGATAGTTTTCCTTTATTTAAAGCTTGAGTAAATGCTTTTGCCGCTTTTAACCACTTGCCCTTCTCCATATAAACTTGCCCTTCCAGAACATATAGTTTGCCATCTGGCGCTTGAGCTGCCGCTTGCCGTAGATGCTTTATAGCTTTTTGTTTATCTTCTGAGTCTAGCCAGGCTTGAGCTAAAAACTGCAAGTTTTTTTTAGTTTTTTTAACCTTACCGCTTTTAATACTTTTTTCCATAAGTATAGCAGAAGAAAGTGGAATGCCATTAGTCGCATAAAGACTCGCAAGATTTAAAATATCATGCTCACTGGTTAAAAACCCAAGTTGATTGGCAATAGACATGGCATTTAAGGCCTGTTTATTCTCTTCAAGATTCAAGTGCGCACCAGCTAACATTTTCCAGTAGGTTGCCTTCTTAGGGTTAATTTTAACTAGTCTATTTAATGCAAAAATAGCTTTTTTATAATAGCCTTTTTCAATATTAAGACCAGCTGCGAACTGTAACCAACTCTCTTTAGGGTTCGTACTAATCGCCACTGCCTTGTTCACATATGTAAGCGCTTCATCTTTTCTATTTTTTTCAGATAAAGCTGTAGCTAATAATATATAAGCTGGAGCTGTTGGTTTATCAGAAATATTAAACCATTTTTTGATGTACCTGAGTGACAAGTCATACTTTTTAGCACCAATATATAATTGGCTCAGCATATATAAATTTGTTTTAGTGGGCTGAATTGGCAGAACATTTAAATCTAAACTTTTTTGAAAGTATTTTGCTGCCATACTGTCTTTACCTTGCCCTGAGTACACATAGCCCATTGTTTGATAAACTTGTGCCTTTGAGTATGGTTTAGTTTTATTATTATCTAGAGTACGGAGTTTTGCTAAGGCTTTATCATATTTATTTGCAGCCAGGTACTTATGTGCCTGACTAATTCTTTTAAAAGTAGCAGGAGCTGTTAAACCACCAGGCCTTGATTTTATGGTTTCTGAAATTGATTTTTTAAAACTGACATCAATAGCTGCAAACGAATTTGCAGTAAAAAATAAAATCAAAATAGAGATAAAATTATATTTTTTCATTAAACACCTATCTTTGTAGTTTAAAATTAAAGTTCACTTTTTGATTTCGTTGAGCGACAGCTTTCCCAGCAACTACTTTTGGCTTGTAACGCCACTTTCTCAGAGCTCTTTTTGCAGACTTATCATATAAGTTTCTATGACTCGATTTTACTATTTTGATATTAGAAACTGTTCCTTCTGGAGTGACATCAAATGTAGCAACTACCCAACCTTCAATCCCTCGCATGGCTGCTTTCCTGGGCATGAGAGGTTCTATACGAATAATAGGCAAGGCATCACCATCTTCACTAGCTGCTGCCCCGGCTTGCCCTAAAAATGGTCCGCCACTGCTCACTTTTGATAAGCTCAGTTTTGGAATATCCATCTTCATTGTTGGCTTTGACACCTGATCCATCTTAGCCACCTTAATTTTTTCCATATTTTTTGGCTCTTCAGGCTTAGGTGGTTTTTTTGGTTTTGCTCTTTGTTTAAAATCTGTGTCTGAATCAAACTTTAATCTGGCAAAATCAATAAATACATCTTTTTGATCTGGCTTATAAACCCCATCCATTGAAATTAGTCCGCCCATAAATAAAAATAAGCTGATACTTACAATGAGTGAGGCTGATATACAGTAAACCCAAAATTTCATAAATAATTCCTTATTTTATTTTTGCGGCCAAAGAAATATTTGTAACTCCGGCAGCTCTAATTTGATCCATAACATCTACTAGCAATCCATTTTTAGACCCTTTATCCGCTTGAATAACTACAGACCCATCTGGAGCTTCAGCTCTTAACCTTTCAATGTTAGCCCTTACTGACCGAATATCAACTTTACGCTTTTGCATCCAAACATCACCAGCTTCTGTTATTGCCACTAATATATTAGCTCTAGCTTTAGTTTTAGCAGTACTTGCTGAAGGCCGATTCACTTGCACACCAGATTCTTTTACAAATGATGTACTCACAATAAAAAAGATAAGCATTATAAATACAACATCTAACATTGGAGTTAAATCAATTGCTGTATCCTCTTTTTTTCTAATATTAAACCGTCTCATTCTTTTTTCTCCTTAGCTTGAGGCATGTCAAACATACAAAGCTCAAGTGATATACAAAAATTAAAATTAATTATGAACCATCTTCGTCTAGTGGTGCTGTACTAATTTAAAATGCTCACTAAGCTGTCACCTCAAATTTTTCACCCAAACTATCGCTAATTAACTCAACTTTCTTTTCTATTAAACTTCCAAGATATATTCCTGAAAGGGCAACAACCATTCCGGCCATTGTGGGGATAGTTGCCATTGAAATGCCACTAGCCATCATTCTTGCATTAGCACCTGACACAGCCATCACATCAAATACAACCATCATTCCTGTAACAGTCCCTAAAAGCCCTAATAAAGGGCAAAGTACAACAATTGTTTTAATCATTCCTATACGCTCAGACATTTTTTCTCTGATGTCGGCAATATGAGCCTCACGCACTCTTAAAGCCCACCACGACCCACGATCACTTTGAGACTTCCAAGCTTCTAGCTTTTCACTGATTAAGCCAGGAGCCACTTGTTTCAAAAAATAAAACTTTTCAAAGATAAACGCCCATAGTAATACGGCCACAGCAAAAATGATTAATAGTACATCTCCACCTTTATCAATAAATAGCCAAAAGTTTTCCCATATATTCATGGCTAAACTTTCCCCTTAGATAAAGCAATCAAACCAATACTTTTTTCTTCAAGTACATGTTTAATGTAATCACTTTTATCAGATAAGTGTTTATGTAGCATTAAAGTTGGAATAGCACAGATCAAACCTAAAACAGTCGTTACTAGGGCTTGAGAAATTCCGCCTGCCATAAGTTTTGGATCACCAGTACCAAATAAAGTAATTGATTGGAAAGTTCCGATCATACCAGTTACTGTTCCTAATAGCCCCATGAGTGGCGCAACAGTTGCTATCACTTTAAGAGCCCCAATACCACGATCTAAAATCGGGATATTTTTCATAATTTCTTCTTCGAGTTTTAATTGTAGTTTTTCTTCATCTAAGCTTTGATTGACTTCATAAGCTTTCATAATACGACCTAAACTATTATCCTCACTGACTGTCGCATCTAGAATTTGTTGTTTTACTCTTTTATTTTCAGTTCTCAAAACCGACCTGATGCACCGGAAGGCCTTGGCCATGACTGAGGCGTCAGGCCAACAAGTCCGGG
>CALJPJ010000164.1 GCA_937980625.1 uncultured Bdellovibrionales bacterium | reverse complement strand
AAATTGTTAATAAGTTAAACAATAAATCATGTGCAAATCTTGTGAGTTAGTTTTGATGTTATGTAGAGCATAATTAGTGCCAACTTTAATTATTTGAATAACCAGCTTTAAAAAAGCCCTCCCAATATTAACTTAATTTTTTTTAAGGACTGTTAATAACTTACATTAAAATTTAAGATTTTAATCAGTCAGTAAGTAAGCCATAACCACCAATATCTATGGTTTGTCCATTAATCATATTGAAGTTAAAATCTGGGTTGCCGACTTTAACAAAATGAAGCCACATTTTTGTATAAAAATCTGTCTCTATAAAATCATCATCTATGCTTTCAAAGCCAGATTTTTCAATCATTTCAATGTATTCTCTTGAGATTTGATAATCATCATAATCTACAGCAACATCCTCTGTGAGGTCAAAGCCAATGATTTTTACACCCTCTTGATAAGCTTGATTGATTTCATTTTTTGGGAGGTTAGAGCAAATATAAAAGTCTTCGGTCTTAGCGTGTCCATCACCACCCCAGTCACCAACAACAACCTTAATAATTTCCCCAGCATGACCATCTATAGTGCAGGCATATGCATTTGTAGTTATAAGTGTAAAAAATAGTAATAATGAAAGTTTAAATATTAGATTCTTCATATTGTATAAAGCCTTTGTATGTCGTTTAAAAAAAGTGATAATAAGCGAGCCGTAAATATCTCACAAGCTACATTGGAAATTTTATATGTTTGTTGAATATCTATTCACTTTTAGTAATACTTGTAAGTTAAAATCGGATTGCGAAATCTACTCAAAGTATAGGTAGTTTTATTTGCCTCGTTCAATAATTTTACGATTGACCGGGTTAGTATAGGCGATATCGCCATAGTACATTTTAGCTGTTCGGTTATAAGCAAGTGCAGCCTTATTTTCCGTTTCAAAGTCACCAATATATATTTGCTTTCCTTTGTATTCAATTCGAGCTCGCCAAGTATTTTTCGATTTTATAAAAGAAACACCTTTGTATATTGAAGTGGCATTTTTAGATTTACGTTTTGGCAACATAATTTGGCGCTCTTTCATGTTGCAAACAATGAGGTTAGATTTTCTATAGTCTAAGCTGGCTTGATAACGTCTGGGGAACACTTGGTTGCCTTTTTTAGGTTTAAGTAAAAACTGCCCAAGGGTCATTGTGCGATAAGAGCCACTTTTATTTTTAACACTAGTGACTACGCGCGGTTTGCCGCCTTTAACACTACTTTGCACTCGCCACGAGTGTTTTTCAATGCGCTCTAGATCTTCACGATCTATTTTAACTTTAATTCCATCTTTAACTTGGTAATTGCACCATGGCTTTGTTTTTTTCATAAATTATCCTTTTAAAGTTATTTAATGCTGTTTAGTTTCCCATCCGGCCACATGCCCAGACTCAAAGTAGACATAGCGATACTGTGTACGATAACCATTAGATGTTGGTGATAGTTTTTTATAAATCCACATTTCATTGCCTCTGATAGTTGTACCAGCCACTTTTTTTTCTAAAGGACTGCCCCAGCTTTCTTCAACAGCATTTCTACTCATACCAATTGTGATGTCTCTTTTGGCAATCATTTCGAGCTCATTTTTATTATAATCTTTTTTTTCTAATGGAAATAAATAACTTTTTACCCACTGGTTTCTAGCTTTAAGGTTGGGTTGTTGTAGAAATTGAACTCTGCGCTGGTCTGTTTTTAGTAAAGGTTTATAGTGATAATACTGTTTAATTTCTTGTTCGGAGCTTAAGTTTGACTCTAACCTTCTTAAGTTATTAGAGTCACTAAGAGAAACATCAGATTTTGGAGAAGAAAAATTAGCGCCTCGTGAATCTGAGTACATGGGCGGAGGAGCAGTCCCGGCATATCCACTACTCGAGTGTCGTTTCATTGTGCAAGCTAGAGAGCTCAAGGCAAAAAGTAAAGTAAATAGTTTTTTTAATACCATAATGATTTCCTTATTAAAAAAAACAATATCTTATTTTACAGCAGGAGTTAAAATTTTGTCTACCACTGAAGGTGTGAATAGGCCTTCTTAATAGTTTATTTCATGCTTAATTTATAAAAACCATATAATTAAACTGGACTTTAGTTTTTATTTATATTGTACTAATGTACAAACAGTATTACTGAAAGGGTAAATAGTTAAATGATTAAAGATCGTATTAAGTTTTATCAAAGTAGGATAAAAGAAAATTTATCTTTTTGTAAAACTAAATTTTTAGCACTAGCGAAGTGGATAAAAATAACTATAATCACTTTGTTGTTAAGTATAATGATAGGGACAGTTTTGTTTATAATTAGAGATAAGCCAGAATCAATGATGGCGCAAGCTGATAAGGCTTTTGAGTTTTCAGCCGAAAATAATTTAAAACCATTTATCAGTTATTTCCCGAAATTAGGCGAAGATTTACTACTAAAAAAAATAATAGTTAACCTAAAGCAAACGGACAAACATAAATATGCTATGGGTATGTTTGAAATTTTTTTAAATATTAAAAATAATTCATTAATGCAAATGGTTAGTAATAAAGAGTATCTTATTCAAGATGTAATTCAAAGAGAGCTAGAGTCATTTACATACGAAAAGCTATCAACAGTCCAAGGGAAAAAAGTAGCTAAAATCATTTTAAGAAACAGAGCCAATAAGGCCCTTGGTAGAAAAGCAATAAAGCGCTTATACTTTAAGTCTTTTGTAATTCAACCTTAAATTATTCAGGTAGCATTTCCAGTAATAAATAATTTCCATTTACATCTTTCTCAAAAACTTTATTTTGTGAATGTAAGTAATTAACAAGCTCTGTCGAGAATGAAGATTTTAACTCTACGAATGCAACATTTATAGTTACATCTTTGCCAAAAACGCGTGTTACAGCTGCTAAACGATGAGCAGTTTGCTCTGCTATGTAAGGGGCTATTATTGCTGAAACTTCACTAGAAACATCCACACCTTTTTCGTTATATCCTTTTTCTAACTTAGCAAGTTGAGTTTTAGCTCTTTCAGTATTTATTGGCTCCATTTTTTGAGCTGATACCCAGTCTTTATCAGTTAATTTTAATAAATTATACTTATGGTTTTTGTCTTTATTAAAAATTAAATTTTTAGGCCCCAATATACTTAATAACTTAAATATAAAAATTGTATTTGAATGACTCATTGGCACATCCATTGCTATTTCTTTACCAAAAAGATTATAAACGGCTGCTGCCCGAGCGTTGGGCGAGGTAGGTAAATGTAAGTGAATAAGATCTCCTAAACTATGAATTATATCTTTTCCATTTTCAGTATACTCTTTTTCTAGTGCTTCAATTTTTTTTGTTAAATTATAAACGTTAAGAGAAGTTTTACTTTGCGATGAAACCCAATTTTTATCTAACAACTTTAATAATATGAAATCTCCATTTATATCTTTATCAAATATTTTACCCTGTTTGCTTGCATTACTAATAAGCTCATAAGCAAAAGTTTTATTTGAGCCATACATTTTAGTTCGTCTAGACACGTGTTCTCCAAAAAGTACTTCAACTACGGTAGATCGAATATTTGTCCCCACAGGTAAATGGGCGCCTATAAGCGCAGAAGTTTCATGAACAATTTGACTTTCACTTAAAGAGGTATCTTTTTCTAAGAGCAATAGTCTTTGTTGTATTTTTTTTAAACTTTCATGGTTGTTATTAGTTATCGTCTTATTCTTGACTGCTGTTTCAAAGAATTTAACTAGCAAGTAATCCTGATTGTTTCCTTTACTAAGAGCCAGGCCTTGCATAGATGCATCAATAATTAGTTCATGAATGAAATCTTTAGGAGAGAGTGTCATATCTAAGCCACTTGAAACTCGTTCGCCAAAGTACTTTTGCACTAAGCTATGTCTTGTCTGCACATTAGCTGGTAAGTAGCTGGCATATTGATCAGTAATTTTGCTAATTGCAGCTGGTATACCTTTGTGTTCCATAACATTAACCAATTTTGTAAGCTCTTCTTTATCAAATGAAAAGTTACATCTCATTCCGTAAGTTTGGAGGCTTAGTAAAAACAATATAATTGATATACAGAGTAATTTAAAATATTTCATAAATTGAATAATATACAAAAAATATGCCAGTAGTACTGGCTTATAGTTTGACGGATAAACCATAAAATTTAAGATGAAGAACTTTTTTAGTATAAATAGACTCAAATAACACAGTTATTCTCTTTAATCTGACCTTAAAAAGTATTTAGTCAGAACAGTATAACCCTTTTAAATTGTAACTGTTTTTAGGGAGAGTAGTTATATTTTTTTTATGGCTTTAAGGTGTTAAAATCACTGAAAAATTTTTAATTTGCTTTTGAGTGATAAAATAATAAACAGTGCTAGCAAAAAAGGTCAAAAATATTTAGGTTTATTCTTTGTTAATAATCCCTGAAGCCAACTTTAAAGTCTATGAGGTCGCAGACAGAGCACCACGGGTTTACCTGTGTGAATCTACTGAGGTGATTTTTTGTTAGGATTAATATTTTAGGTATTAATTAGGTGGTTTTTAATTTTTTTTATATCAATTTTATTTTTTTTAATACGATCATTTAGTGTGCTTGTTGGCATACCCAGTGATATCGCCGCCTTTCTTTGGTTGCCGTGATGTTTGATAAGGGCTTCACAAATAAGTTCTAATTCATTTTTTTTTAAAATAGACTTACCTTTAAGAAAATTATTTTTGTTAGGGCTCAAAATACTTTTACTTTCTAAGGGAAGGTCCTTAAATAGTCTTTGAACTTTTTCTACATTTACACTTTGGCCTTTATAAATTACAGAAGCCTTGATTATAAAATTTTTAAGTTCACGAATATTTCCTGGCCAGTCATATTTTTTGAGTTCATTTATTGCGTTAAAATCAAAACCAATTCTATATTTTTTAGCAAAAATATAGAAAAGATCATCAAAATCTTCGAGGCGATTTTTTAAAGACGGTGGATTGAGTTGTAGTACATTTAGTCGATAATAAAGGTCTTGCCTAAATAATCCTTTACGAACTAATTGATGGAGTGGCTTATGAGTAGCGGTAATAATTCGAACGTCAGTTTTTTTACATATGTCTGAGCCAACTGGTTTGATTTCGTTATTTTCAAGAGCTCGTAATAGTTTAGGCTGTAAGCTCAAAGGGAGATCACCAATTTCATCTAAAAATAAAGTTCCTTTGTTGGCAGCCATAAAAGCACCTTTGCGGTCATTTTCAGCCCCAGTAAAGCTACCTTTTAGATGACCAAAAAGTTCACTTTCTATGAGTTGTGGACTCAAGGCACTACAATTAATACTAACAAAATTTTCACAATTACGGACTGACTCCTCATGTATTTGTCGAGCAATAACATCTTTACCAGTTCCAGATTCTCCAATTAAGACAATAGGAAAGTTACTTTCAGCAATAGATTTTAGGTTTGTTAGTTGAGACTGCCAAATTTTATTTTTACTACTTAAAGTTTTTTTCTTATCAATACGTATGGGTTTATAGCTAAAAATAAGTGATAGTTTACCAAGAATTATAAAATCTCCATCTCGAAGTTCCGCTTCAATAATTTTGCAATCATTAACTAGAACACCCGATTTTGATCGAAGATCTTTGATATAAAATTTATTATTACGACACTCAATTCGTACATGTCTAGGTTCAACCCCAGCCACATTTATTTGCACACGACAGGACTTATCCGATCCAATTGTGCTTTGCTTATCAAGCAGGAAGACATGTTGGTCTAGTAGTAAATAGGCAGGATGAGTTATTGTATCCATTTTTAGTGCTTTCATTAAACCCTCTTTGGAAAAAGAAATTATAATAGTTAAGCTTTTGCGCTAGCTTTTTTTTTTGCGTAATTAGTTATGTGAGCTTTTCTTTCAAAGAAGGTGCCAGCTTGAACTGTTATTAGGGCATAGTTAAGAGCTTGTAGTTCTAAGAAAGTAGATAAATTCTTGATTATTGGATTTTTAATGACTAAATCAATACCTTTTGCATACGTGAAATTTTCAAGCCCATAGAAATACCTTGTTTTTAATTTTATCTAAGCGTAGTTTTCTTGGCTAAGAGATTATTTACAATTTGTGGTTAACTATGAAATCGAAATTTATTAAAAGTGCAACAGAGCTTCAACATTGTCCCTACGATAAGTTAAAAGAAGTGGCCTTTCTAGGTCGATCAAACGCTGGTAAGTCTTCTTTAATAAACTCATTACTTAATCGTAAAGGTTTGGCTAAGGTGAGTGGTACACCAGGTAAAACTCGCTTAATGAATTTTTTTTTAGTTAATGAGCGTTATCGCTTTGTAGATTTGCCAGGCTATGGCTATGCAGCAGTATCTGACAAAGAAAAAGAAAAGTGGGCTAAGTTTATCGAAGAGTTTTTATTTTACCGTAAAAACCTGATGGGCATAGTTTTAGTCATGGATATTCGCCGAAAATGGGCTGATTATGAGCAGTCTCTGTACAATTTATCCCTAAATAAAGGAATCCCGGGTATTCTAGCTTTAACTAAATCTGATAAGCTCAACCAGACTAAAACATCTAAGGCTGTAAAACTTATCAAAAAAAGCTGCCCAATCTGGGATGTAATGCCTGTTTCGAGTCTTAAAAAAACTGGTGTTCAAGAAATGCACAAGTACATGTTTAAAATATGGAACTTAAAAGAAAATAAAGACATAGAGCTTGACGCAAGAGGTTAATTTTTATAGTTTTAGTTCCTTGTAATTAACTGGTTGTTCCAACGGTTTTGGAACGATTAATTATAAGGTACAGTTGTAAATGATGCGAACTATTGGTGTTATACCTGCCCGCTATGCCTCGACGAGGTTTCCGGGTAAACCGCTGGAATTAATAGCGGGGAAAGCTCTTATTCAAAGAGTTTATGAAGGCGCCTCTCTCTCAAAATCACTAGATAAACTAATTGTAGCTACGGATGATCAAAGAATTTTTAATTTTGTTGAGTCCTTTGGTGGCGATGTAGTTATGACAAGCAATGATTTGCAAACTGGTAGCGATCGAGTTTGGCAGGCCGTTGAAGCTATGGATGCTGATATTGTCATTAATATTCAGGGTGATGAGCCTTTAATTAGTCCTAGTTGGTTAGATAATATTGTTGCTCCATTTAAGAAGCAAGGTGAAGCTCCAGAGATGGTGACCTTAGCAAAACCGATTTTAAGTTCTGAGCTTAAAGATAAAAATGTTGTTAAGTTGATAAAAAATAAAAATAATAATGCAATTTATTTTAGTCGTTTCCCAATTCCTTTTTCACGATTTGAGGGCAGTTTGAGTGGTTGTTTTAAGCACATAGGCTTATATGCTTATCAAAAAAAATTTTTAAAAAAATTCTGCGCCCAAGAGCCAACAAGTTTAGAAAAAGCTGAAAGTTTAGAGCAATTACGAGCTTTGTATTTAGGTGCTAAAATTAGAGTAATTGAAGTCGATGAAGATGCAATTGGTGTTGATCATCCAAGTGATATTAAAAAAGTAGAAGATATACTAATGAAAAAAGGGCTAGCATAATGAAGAAAAAATCTAAAAAGAAAACAACAGCACTAAAGTCAACACGAAAGTCTCTAGTACAAAAATTTATTTTTGTTACTGGTGGGGTTGTTTCTTCAATAGGTAAAGGTTTAACGGCAGCCAGTTTAGGTACACTCATTGAAAAACAAGGTTATAAAGTAAGTTTAATGAAGTGTGATCCAT
>CALJPJ010000163.1 GCA_937980625.1 uncultured Bdellovibrionales bacterium | reverse complement strand
TTCATATTGCAGTGAATTTACAATTTCTTCAATTAAAAGGTCATTGTTCCTCGAAAACAGAACCACTGCACCACCAAGTTCTTTAGCTTTTTTGATTAATGTTAAAGCGCCTGGGTTTAAAGCGACATGATTAATTTTTTTGCCATCAATAAGAAATGAGCGTTCGTGTAAGTGGGGAATAAACTTCAGGTTACTATCTTGGTCTAACAGTGTACCATCAACATCTAAAACTAATGTAAATGGCGATTGTTTAATTTTTTCTTGATTTAAATTAGAGAGGCTTAGTCCATTTTTTACAGCTTCAATAGCAGTTTCTAATTGAGCATCATTAGGCTCAGTAGTATTTCTTCTGAGTAGAGCTTGTACTTCAACGGCTTGATAGCGTGAAAGTTGGTAGTCAACCATTAATTTTTCAATATTTATACGCTCAGTATTTTTTCTAATTTTTCCGATAACCTCAGTGTTTTCAAACTGAGTTCCAGTTGTAACTTGAGTCACTTTTTCTGCATAGTATTGGGCGTAGTAGTATTTATTTACTAACAGCTTGTTGTCAGCTAGTTGAGTTAAGGTTTCAATAGTTTTAGCCCTAGACTTATTAGCTTGGGTTAAACTATTGCAATTTATGGTTGCATTAACAGTTATCGATAAGCTTAAATTTAAAAAAAATAAAGTAAAAACTAGTTTCATGCTGCTTCATCATTTAATTGATTTAATTCAGTTTTTAGAAAATTTAAAATACTATTTAGCTCTTCACTAGTCAGGTCACTCTTCCAGTGAGTTTCAAATTTATCAGAGTATCTTTTGTATACCTTTCCAGGGTATTTTACTTTATTTATGCTATCAGCAGATAAGAAAAATATTCCTTTACCTTCAGCCCATACTAAATCTCTTGGCCTTAGGCCACTAATATAGATTTGATTATCAGCAAGTTCTGCCAGTAGTTTTTCAAGGTCTTTTAATATTAATTTTCTATTTTTACTTTTTTTGAGTGCTTTTGTAATTAGTTGCGATTTACCTGGAATTTTATCAAATTTAATTTCTAAATTATCGATAGAAGTAAATTCAACAACTTTTAAGCCATAGGATTTTAATTCTTTTTGAATAGTTGGAAGTCGAGACATAAATTCATTCCATTCGATATTTTCGATAAATGGAACTATTTTTAAAGTTTTAAGGTTACCATTTTTAAAGTTATTAAGAGCACGGACTTGGTTCGCGTTCTCAAATTCAATATTTTCATATTCAATAACTAATTTTTTATTTTCTATTTTTTGTTCGTCAGTTGTTAGCTCTGGTGCTTCTGTTTTTTTAGTTATAGAAACTTGTTGTAAATTATGATTTGATAGGATTATATTAATTTCGTTTTTAACAGTGTTTTTATTTGTAGCTACATCAGTAATAGTTTTTAGGTATCTTTCAACAAGTTGATAACGGTCTGTTAATAAAGTTTTGAAGTCAGAAGTACTAGACATTTCGTTTATATTTTTTTCAAAATTTTTATATCCTTCTGGTAGTCCATTACGCCCAAATTTATTATACTTGCCATTCCAATAATATGACTCTTTACCATTAGTATAAGAATCAATAAATGGAGTTTGATTCCACACCATTTTGGGGTCATAGTATGGGTAATTATAGATTTCAAAATTATCTTCATTGATTTCTTTGGTTTTTGACCAATAATCTGATAACTCTGTAGTTTTGTAATTTTGATTGGTAGTTGATTCTGGCATACCAACAGCGACCACGGTATCGAGAGCTTCTCTAAGGCTCCATTTTTCAGAGACTAAATATTGTCTGATAGCAGATGCAACTCTTAAGACAGAGTGCTGGTTTGGTGTGTTACTGGTTGTTGTTGAGTCAATGACAATAATTTTTCGATCTTTATGCTTTCCAATATTTAGGCTTTTAAAATATTTGCGCACTTTTTTGGGTTCATTGTTTGCGAGCTCAGCAAGTGGGCGTGAAAAAGGTAGAAAGTTAATTCTGGACTCCATTTCGGTCCCTGCAAATAGTGACTTTGCAATAAGGTATGGAGCGTAGTATCCATTGCCAATAAAATAATATTCAGTATCGGTTTTCATAAAGCTAAATAGAGCTAGAACTGCGAGTAAAGAGTCTGTGCTAGCAACTTTTGCCAGAGGCAAAGTTTTATCATGCGTGTAATTTTTTAGGCTCATTAGCTGCTCATAAGTTGGTGGTTGAGCCGCATATAAAAATTCAGGTACACTTTTAAGCTTTTTAATTACTGTTTTTAGAGCGTCCGGAAATTTTTTCTCAAGAGATTCAACTGCGGTGATATCATTACATTTTAGGTTGGCTAGAGCTAAGTCAGAAGCTAAAAAGTTTGAGAAAATGCAAAAGAGTAATAAAAATTTAAAAGCTAATTTCATTGACTTAATTCCTCTCTAAGACGATCGGCTACAGCAGAGTCAAGTTTTTTAGCCCAACGTTTACTAATATTATCAATATACCTTTGTTTGGCAGCTTGTGATTCATATGTTTTTGTTGAGCCACTATCAATAACTAGCCAGTCTTTGCCATCCCAGATAAGATTTTTTCTATTGAGGTCACCAGTATACAAGCCTTTTTTAGCTGAAAGAGCAATATTCTTTTTTATAGCTAATAGAGCTGGGTCGTTTGATGGATAGTTTTGTTCTTGCCATTGCTTAACCCAAGTTTCTGCTAATAAACCCTCAGCCCATTCTTTTAAGTGAAAGTTTAATCCGGACTCCAAAATTTTTGAAATTTTAAAGCCAGCATTTTGTGCACCTTGACTTTTTTCAATTTCTTTCGCAAATGATTCAAGTGTTTTTTCTTTTTCATCTTTAGCAATTTTTAAAGCAAATAGACGGCCTGATTCGTCTTTAACTTTTAAAACAATACCACGTCGCCCTTTGCCACCTTTCTCAATATAGGTGACGATTTTACCTGAAGGTAATTCAATCGAATCTCCTTTATTTAAGGTGCCATTTAAAAATTTTTTAAATGCTTCAGGTAATGGTGTTACTTTTAATTTGATGTTGTTATTAGTAATTTCGTTCTGTTTTTTTGGTTTTAAATTATTGTTGTAGAAACTAATCATTTTAAGTTGAATGCCAACAGAAGAGTCTTTTTCGGTTTGTGGGACGTTTTCATATTTTTGTACTTTGTTGCCATCTTGATTAAGCTGTAGTGCCCGGCCAGTAAAGTGTGGTAAATGTTCAATATTATCTACAAGCCAACGATGACGTTCTTGTCGGTTTTCAGGTATGTTAAGTTCAGCACGGCGAGACTCAAAATATTCAGGAAAATACAAATTTGAATTTAAAAATAATTGAAGTTCATTTTTGTCACTCCAACTCCTTTCTTTAATCTCATTTAGGACTTTGGGCATTGTGTTTTGTGCTTGTGATACAAAAAGTTTGGCATCAATACCTTTTAAAAGGTTTATGATTTGTTTTTGCACTTTATCTGCTGGCAAATCAAAATCAATTTTTTCAGAAAAAACTGAAAACAGTCTTAAAAAAATTGAGCCTCTATAGCCGGTATCGAGAAAAAGTACTTTTTGTTTGCCATTTAAGATAGAACTTACATCTAAACCAAAACTACTGAATAGTTTTAGTAACTGCTTTGAATCAGTGTTTTTAGCTAAAGGTCTTGAAACATTAATGAGCTTAAATTGCTCTTTATTAGCTAGCTCTGGTTGGTGACTTAATATGAGTTGAACAGCATCATAAAAAAGCTCAC
>CALJPJ010000162.1 GCA_937980625.1 uncultured Bdellovibrionales bacterium | reverse complement strand
TTATATTTTCATTTTCACGAGCATCTTTTTTTTGATGTTTTTTGATTTCATTGTATACAAACTTATTAACTATAGGGTTTTCATCTTCCAATATAGTCAGACCTTTCGAATTAGCTAATTTCTCTTTAATTAATTTGGTTTTTTCATCACCCAAACCAGTTAAGATGACGACAACACGCCTGTTTTTAGACCTTCCCTGGCTTGTACTGTTGTCAGCAATAGGAGCTATTTCCCCCATACCTTCAATTATAAAATTTAAACCTTTGGAGTCTTGGCTTGCAATATTGTTATATATAGTTTCCGCCCTTGCTTCTGATAGTTTTTGATTCATATCTTCAGCCCCCAGACTATCCGTATGTCCTAAAACAAATATATGAGGGCTAGAATATGTAGAAATAACTGATTTAAGATTTGAGATAACTTGGGTCTCTGTTTGTTGAATTCTTGCTTCACCAGACTTAAATTTTACTTGTAAGACTAAATTTACATTTTTAGCAAAAACACTTGTCGATGAAAGTATAAGAAAAAGGCAATATAAAAAAAATAGCTTACTAATATGAAAGATAATATACACTTTTTAAGTATAAGAAATAACTCCTCTTAAATAAACTATGTTTAAGGTAAACTAGCCTTTGTTCGGGTGATAACGACAAATAAAAAAATTGTATTAAAGGTGGTTGGCATGAAGAGATGTAAACTATTTTAATTTACTAAAAAATTAGTTGATTTTTCCACTAAGTTATTTTTAATTGGTAGTCTGGAAAATTGATCTATTTTTAAGGAAATAAAATTCATTAAACCCAGATCATTTTTTTTAGATAGTGGTCATTGTAGGTTTAGAGGGAATAAGAAGTTTCCGTAACTAAAATAAGGATGAGTGCTAGGCCATCGAAGCCAAGCTTAACAGAAACGGGTTTCATCAGCTTAAGTACAGGATCTAATCTTTTCTATAACGTTCCTTCATAATCTTTTTCACATGCTTCAGAAGCTCGATAAATTCAGAACGTTCTTTTGCAGAAAGTGTTCTGCCGTATTGAATCCACTCTTTTTCTTTTGGTAATAGTGAACCTTTTGGGTTTACAGGCAAACTGAGTAAAGTTTTTACTTCAACACCAGATGCCAATAATGCTCTGATAATAGTTTCAGCGGTATATGCCTTTCTTCTTCTTACGCTTCTGAGAGTCTCCCAATTTAAACCGGCTTTTTCTGCAAGTGCCTTAATTTCAGAAGTAGGCATTCCATCTGGTACGGTTCTATCAGCCCAATTTTTTAAGACTTTATCTATATTTTTATCCATAATAATGACTCCGGTTAAATAAATGAAAATTATGGATCTTGTTAAGTAATTAGATGTATTTACTGTTGTATATAATTTACCCATAAAATCATTTTATGGGTAAATTATCCTTTATTAATCTTCGAACCTGTAGTAAATAAATTACCCATATATAATATATGGGTAATTTATAACTATTGAGGTTAGGTAATGGAGAAGAAGGTCCCAGATAACATAGAAGGCATTTTTAAAAATAAAGAAGAATACTTGATGTGGTTTTCCGAAGCATTAAGTGTAATTCGTGGTAAGTCCAAAAAAAGAAATTCTATTTCTAGTCTTGTACCTGAATATGTTGAAATTGATTTTAATGGGTCCGTGAAAGCTCCAAGACTTTATTTTCCAAAAGATCGACCTGATACTGTTATAGTTCAGTTACCAATTGTTAAAAATAACCCCAGGGCCAAAGGGCTTGTACGAGAGCATAAGCTACCGGTGTATTCTACTGTTAAAGGTCGAATTGAGGTTGCTATTGCTGATGAGTTTGCAATTCGCTTTAAGTTGTTGAGCAAAACTCTTAATAAAGATAGATCTAAAAACAATTAAAATATAAAAAACTGGTGAATATGATTACTAAAGATATATATATTAAAAGTGTTGGCAAAGTATTTAAAAGAGCACGCATTAGATCAGGTAGGACAAGGCGACAACTTTGTAATATTACTAAAAAAATAGATGAAAAAGAATTATTCAAGGTTGAAAAAGGGTTGAAGTCACCTAGTTGCCGACAAGTCTATGAGTTAGTTTCTATTTTATCAAACCAAATCACAGATGAAGAAAAAATGTTTTTTTCTTGTTCGCCAATCATGTTCAGTAAAATTCTATCAAGAAATTTTCAAATTACTTATTTTGGTAAAGAGTTATTCAGTGGTGAGAACAATCGCATTGATTATTAAATAGTATTAGTTTATTTAATTTGTTGATGTATTAATTTCAGCATAAATAGGTTTTACTTTTTACCTTCAAGATTTTGTTTCGTTATTGAATCAGAAACAAAGATCTCAAAAATCAGGTTAAATCAATACTTTATCTCTGTTTGCCTACAATATATAAGTTTTTGTGATTCGATATCGAATCAAATCTAATTTGTTTATCTTTGAATGGTTTTGTATAAGGTAATCAAATAGATAGGGGCTAAAACTTACACTAAGAGAAATTCTCATGATTCACTAAAGATTAACTTTCCTTGATCCCATAAGCC
>CALJPJ010000161.1 GCA_937980625.1 uncultured Bdellovibrionales bacterium | reverse complement strand
TGATTCGATATCGAATCAAATCTAATTTGTTTATCTTTGAATGGTTTTGTATAAGGTAATCAAATAGATAGGGGCTAAAACTTACACTAAGAGAAATTCTCATGATTCACTAAAGATTAACTTTCCTTGATCCCATAAGCCCAGATCAAAATAAACGCAGTTTTACTTGGCCCATGCCTTGCAAAATTGTTGGGACAGCAGAGGGAGAGTTAATGACCTATAAAATATTACTAGTCGACGATGACCCAATGGTTAAAGAAACAGTCGACCTTATAATAGAGAATGAATTTGCAGAAAGAACTATATTATTAGAATGGGTTCAATCTGGTGAAAGAGCGTTCAAAGCAATTCGATCAAACCCCAATAAATATGCCTTAGTCATAATGGACTATGATCTTACCTCCAAAAGGGGGCTTACTGACGAAGAGAAAAAATCTCAACTCAATGGTGTGGAAGCCGCTAAAGCGATTTTAAAAAAATATCCACAAACTCAAATAGTGATGCAATCTGGAGACAAAACTCGTGAACTGATGAAGGAGGTCTTGAGTTTACAAATTTTTGATTTCATCGATAAACCCATAGTGGCAAGTAGACTTAAAGCTGTGCTCGACACCTATCTTTATAAGTATGACAAATTTTTTAGAACCCACGAGCGAGTTGTTACATTTAATGAAGAGTATAAAAACTATATTTCATCTATATCACCAGATATAGTTGGGCAATCTAAAGCTATGTTTGATATTTGCAAGCGGATTGAATCATTGAAAGAAAGCACAAGCCGAGTCCTCATCTCTGGTGAAAACGGAACTGGAAAGGAGCTTATTGCAAGAGCTATTCATGCCAATTCTCCAAGAGCAAATCGTCCTTTTGTTGCGACTAATATCGCTGCAATTAGTGAATCACTTATTGAGAGTGAATTATTTGGTCACAAAAAAGGGGCCTTTACAGGCGCAACTGGTGATAAAAAAGGAAAGTTTCTTCTCGCTGATGGTGGAACAATCTTTTTAGATGAAATTGGAGAGTTGCCGCTACACTTACAAGCAAAACTTTTGCGCGTGCTTCAGCAAAATGAGCTTGAAGTAGTTGGAGGCGAGAAACCTGAGTCTTTTGATGCCAGAGTCATCTGTGCAACAAATAAGAACCTAGAAAAAATGGTTAAAGAAGGTCAGTTCAGAGAAGATTTGTATTTTAGGATTAATGTTGTTCCGTTAAGGCTACCACCGCTAAGAAACCGTAAAGAAGATATTCCACTTCTTATTGATCATGCTATAGCAAAGCACTGGCCAGAAGAAAAACTTCTTAAAAATTCAAGTTACGAAAAGTTAAAAGGCTACTCTTGGCCTGGTAACATCAGAGAACTTTTAAATCTTTTTGAACGCCTTGGTACTTACCCTTCAAATATAATCTCCAGTGAGCATTTGGATGTAAAAATATTAAAAGAATCAGAGATTGGTGCTAACGCACTAGATGTTCGTGAATTAAATTTAGACAAACTTAATATAACTGATCTGAATAGCGTTGAGAATTGGACCAGTAATGTCGAGAAACTAACAATTGAAAAGCAGTTGCCTAAATATACCACGATCAGAGAAGCCGCAGCAGGCTTAAACATAACTTACAGCAAGCTTTTTAGAAAAATAAAAAAACTTAACATTAATTGTGATGAATTATTTAAAAAATCAAAAAAGGTCGGTGCAATATGATTTTAGGATCTGAATCTGTAGAGATTAGTAAAATGCTTTTTGCAAAGCATGTGATTCTATTTCAAGATAACTTGTCAAAAAATAAAAAATTTCATCCTATAAATCAAGAAAGTAGTTTATTGCCTGAGTATTTCAACTACTCAAAGCCAATGCTTGTTACATCAAAAACTCAGCTTGAGTCGATAAAAAAACAATTAAGTGATAGAGTTTACCCACTAGGTAAGCTTGGAGTTGAGACAACAGATTTATACATTGATGAGCTTTCAAGCTCTGAGGTTCTACAATACCAACATGCAGGAGCGATAGAGTTAATAAAAAAAACATGTCCTTGGATGTATGAAATGATGTGTTCGGTTTCTAAGGTATTTGTACCCATAGATTGTCCTGATCACTATATCAAGGCAGGCTTTTCATCGAATTACGCTAAAGGCTTTGTTTTTATGAATTACCCAAAAGACAGGTGTTCGGAGCAAATGTTTGAGTTGGCAATAGATTATGTACATGAAACCTCTCATCAACTGACATTCTTGCTCAATGAGGTTGACCCAACTATTACAGAAAACTCCGTTAAAGAAGTTTACTCAGCTATAAAGGGGTGCAATAGGCCGACTGTATTAGCTCTTCATGGAGCTATAGCCCTTGCATATATGACTCTGTTTAGGGTCTTTCACAGAAGCCTTTCGGGCAAGTATGTTTTTCATTCATTAGATAAATTAAAACAAGAAAGAGAAATGTTAAAAGAAACAATTGATTCGATGAAAGGCAAAGTGGAGTTTACTGATGTCGGAAGTCGTATATTTAAAAATTTAAATGAAGTTTACCAAAAGGTATCATAACAAAGGGAGTGAAGATGGAAAAAAAAGAAGCAAAACTAACAATGGGTTTGTTGGCAGCATTAGCAATGAGTCCAGCTGTTTCAACAGCGAATGACTCTTCGGTGCAGCAAGATACAACTCAAATAATTAAAGATGGTGTTTCTATCACTGTTAAAAATGAAGCATTACAAGCAGCACTCATGATCTCGATAGGACAGGCTGCTATCTTGAGTGATGAAGCCTATGCAGAGGGTGTGAAAGTTTTGGAACAGATCGAAGAGCTTAGGAAACAATCTGTTGATAAGCCTGTTGAGCTTAAAGCTGGTGATAAATTATCAAAGCAAATGATTGAGCAGCTACTTGAAAGCAATAAAGCAGATTTTAACCCCTCGGCTGCAAAAGCAGCAGTAATTTTTCAAAAGATGTACTAGGTGTATAAGCCTATGAAGATTTTTATTATTTTATTGAGTCTCGTTATAACACCATTGTTGTCGCTGGCTGAGGTATACTACCGACCAGTGCCGACAATGCCAATTCTTGATAAGCCAATTAGCGAAATCAGTGATGTTATTACTTATAGCTTAGTTACCCAGATACATAAGGGTTTATTTAAAAAAGAAGGACATCAGATTAACATTACTGAACTTGTTAAGGGTTTTGAGGTTAAAGAAAAAGGGAGAGTTTATACAATTCAGCTGGCATCTAATCTAAAATTTAATGATGGCACCCCACTTACAGCTCATAAGGTAAGGTCTTCTATTGAAAATGCCTTAATGAGTTCGGATGGTCATTTAACGAAAAAATTTGGTTTGGGACAGGTCATTCAGATTGCATCTAAAAAAAACAAACTTACTAAAAAATGGATTAAATTGAATGTGCTTTCAGGAGGTAAGTTACAAATTAAACTCTCTGAACCTAGCCCAAAACTTGTATCTTACCTCGCTGACCCTAGAATGAGCATACTCAACGGAGGAAAGTTCAAGGTCGGCATTGGTGACTACAAGATCACTTCTGTAGATAAAAATAGAGTTCGATTGACTGCGACAAATCAAAATGTGAATTCGAAATTTAAAGAAATAATTTATTACAAACTTGCACAAGAAAAAGCAGTAGAAGAGTTTCAAAGAGGTAAGGTTCATGATCTTTCACTTTATAATTTGTCCAAAGAGCAGCTGAAAAAAATAGATAAAAAAGCACAAGTAGGACGTTCACACTTCCCAAGAACATTTGCTTTTTTTATTAACTCGAAGCGATTACCTTTGAATAAAAGAAAAATTATTGCAAATTATTTGTCGAAAACAAATCTGGTTAAAAATTGTAAAATAGAAGGACAGCAAAATAACTCACTCATACCGAAAGGGTTCCCAGGTAGTACCGCTATTCCTATAAATAACATAAAATCTTCTGCAAGCCTAAAAATAAAGGTAATGGTGCCAAAGGGGTTGGGTAATGAAGATTGTATCAAGAAAAGCATTGTAGCCGCTGGAAATAGTCGAGTTAGATTTACTGTTGAAGTTAATGACTTCTCAAAGGTTGCTGGTAGCTGGCTTACCAATTCAATTGATGTGTTTTATGGCTATATTGAGGGTGAGTCTGACTTTTCATTTTTTGAGCATTTTTTGGCTTCAAGTACGTTTC
>CALJPJ010000160.1 GCA_937980625.1 uncultured Bdellovibrionales bacterium | reverse complement strand
AAATAAAAAATATTTATTCCATCCAAAGCTCAGGGTAGTCAGTGATAACCCCATCTAATTCTTGTGCATATATGTCCGACTTTTTTTTATTATTCACTGTCCAAGGAATAATTTTAAAATCTAAGTTATTTTTTAATCGAGCATTTAAAATATGTTTACGAAATTTATGTCTAAATAATAAACTAGTTATTTGACTGATTTTGGGCGAAAAATAATCAAAGTCTTCATTCACCATAATTTTAAAAGCCTCTTTGTAGTTAGGAAACCATAGAAGCTTTTTTGTTTTAGAATATTTTTTTAAAATTAGTTTTGGTACAAATTTCAGATAAGTCCCACTGTACAAAAATGAAGTAACTGCTTCGTGAGATTGAGCTTTAACTAATACTAAAATTTCTTTAGAAAAAGATTGAATGATCACTCTCTTATAGGCTTGATACTTTGTAAGTAATGTATGAAGATTTTTGACTAGGTGTTGACGACTCGGGTAAAGAGGGTCATTTTTGTTATTATGTAGACCTTCGGTAGGGTCTCGATAGTACTTAATTTCAATATTTAGTTTTTGATTTTTATACTTTTTAGATTGAATTAAAACCTGTTCAAAACTTGTTATTGGCTCAAGGGTTAAGCCTTTGGTTTGACAGATAAAAGAAGTCACTTCCTCAAGTAAAAGTTCACGAATAACTAGTGATTCTAGTTGGTTTTGAATGGGTGATTCACATTTTTTTACATTAATTACTGGGTCATGGGTAACAACAAAATGGTTGTCTTTGGTTAGGTGGAGGTCAAGCTCGGCAGCAAATAAGCCTTTATCAAGAGCTTCAATGATAGCTTTGAGTGAGTTTTCAGAATATTTTGAGCTTCCACCGCGGTGGGCATGTATTTCAAAGGCAAGGGTATTTTGTTGAGTTAAAATTAAAAATATAAATAATAAAAGTTTCATGCCTTTCTCGGTTTCGGTTAATAAAGTTAACATATAATAACACTATTAATATTAGCATTGTCTGAGTTTTACATATAGGATTTAATTCAGGGTAGGCCTATAATTCATCTTGTCATACTCATTCCCATAAATAATTCCCTAAATTCTAAGCTTGCTTAAATCATAATGTGCCCAAACAGCTTCCAAGGGGAGAGCTCCGCGTATTATAATTTAAGCAAGCTTAGAATTTAGGGAATTATTTATGGGAATGGGTATCATTTAACTATCTGAAACTTTATATAACTAGATAAAACGTCAACAGAGTCTAGTGTTATGATAAAAGAGAGCTTTATTCAGGGGCAAAGAATGCAACGCCAGCAGAGCCAAGTACCACTAATAAAATGCATAAAACTTGTGGTGTTGAAACAAGCTCTTTATCAAAATAAACTCCAATGAGAGTTCCCCAAATAAAAGTGGTCGCATAAATTGGGTACACTACACTGAGACGGCCTCCCAATTTAAATGAAACAACAAAAAGAACCATGACTAAGCAAAATAACAAAATACCTGCTATTAACGGGAAATTTAAATAAATGGGCCCCGTGCCAATTCGTGTTCCTCCAAGTTTATAAGCATACTGGCCAATGGCGCCAATAAATGCAGCGACTACATAAAGGAGAGCAGGTATCATTTGATCTTTCATTAGGACTCCTTGTCGATGGGTTTAAGCTCTAGTATTGAATCTCTAATTTTTTGTGTAATACTTTTTACGTCTTCATCTTGTTTGGAAACACTTATACTGGAGCCAAATTGTATTGATGAACCAAAAGGAAGAATTAGCCAATCGCCTTTGGGCATAATATCGCCAAAACCATCACAGTAAGCTGGTATAAACTCCACTTCAGAATGTTTTGATAATAATATTGCTGCACCAAGTTTAAATTCTTTCATTTTCCCAGCAGCCCCTCTTGTACCTTCTGGAAAAATAATTAGAGAGTGCCCTTTTTCAAGTAAGGCTTCGCAATTAGCCAGTGGGTTTTCAAATTCTTTACTTCTTGAGACAGAAACTGAGTTTAAAAAAACTTTTGCAAAAAATTTAGTTATAAAATTTTTATAAAAATAATCTCTAGCCACTACAGGGTGCACTCGTCTTAAATCGCGCATTTTTAAGCTACATAAAATGGCTACAGCATCTATATGGCTATTATGGTTAGCAACAATTAGTTTTGGTTTATCAAAATTCAAGTTTTTATGATTGCGAAATTTCACTCCAATTATTAACCTTAAAATTGGACCAAATATTAGTTTATATAAAATTACCCTCAGTAAAAAAGCTAAAGTCGCCATTAAAAATAACCTCGCAAAATTAAGTAATGTACAGCAAAGGGAAGTGTAAACGATAAAGAATCTAAGCGGTCTAATAAGCCGCCGTGACCTGGAATTAGATCATCCATATCTTTTACACCTAAGTCTCTTTTAACCGCCGACATATTTAAGTCACCTAAAAGTCCGAAAACGCTTATTCCTAAACCAAAAAGGCAGGCCTCTATTTTGGAAGTAAAGGGTAGGTAGCTTGCTAATAAGTAGGTGATTAGGCCTAAGGTTAATGCTCCACCAACAAAACCTTCAATGGTTTTATTGGGGCTAATATTAGGAGAGAGTTTATGACGCCCTAAAGTTTTACCCCATAAAAACTGGAGAACATCATTAATTTGAGTTAAAAATACCACAAGAAGAAGAATTAAATCGGCTCCACCTTCATAGTTTGTAAAGTCACTTTGGTGTCGCAAATATGTAACTTGAGAAAAGCCATAAACAACGAGCATTAGTGCCCAAAAAATTTTACCATTAAACTCAAGGTACTTTTTATGTTGTCCCATTATTATATTTCTGGTTGGAATTAAAAAAAACATAAAAACGGGTATGAAGGTA
Source organism: uncultured Bdellovibrionales bacterium (assembly GCA_937980625.1). Taxonomy (GTDB): domain Bacteria; phylum Bdellovibrionota; class Bdellovibrionia; order Bdellovibrionales; family UBA1609; genus JAHDIR01. Next base: position 845 of record CALJPJ010000160.1, on the reverse strand, counting down.
TTAAAGCTGTATGTCGACCCATATTTGGCTAAGTAAAACTGTATGGGTATGGTGAGGTAAATGTACAGTAAAGTTCTTCTGTAGTATTTTGCTACTGATAGTTTGGTTATAAATTCTCGTAAAGCAATAAATGTTAAAAAACCGAGCGCAATTGTACCAATATCACCGGGCACTAAAAACATAACCACCACTAGTACTGAGATGGCCCACCAAGAGTATACTCTTAATACAATTTCACGAATTCCATTTGATGGTTTTATTTTACTCCATGGAATAAAAACTAAAGTAAAAAAAATTAATAAGATAAATATACCAACAAGAACTTCTGCAAAAAGTAAACTAAATGGGGTGTGAGTAGTGATAAGTTTTATCATTTAGTTAGACTCCTATTTTTGCAGTAAATCATTTGATATAATTATGAGTCGCCTAAAAACTGTGGTCAAACTACCAATAGCTATTAAAGCTATAATTGCATAAAGAACTTTTCCACTTAAAGAGCTACCGACTAAGAAAAATTCCACGATAAAAGCAACTGTCATAAGAAACATTCTGTGTTGTTTAGCCATTGGGCCAATAAAATAAGATTTAGTGCCAAGTGATTTACCTAAAACCCTAATATAGGCAGTAATAACAGCTAAGCAAGCAGCTGTCCAAGCTAGGTTTAACGGAGATACAAGATAACTATTGAGGCTGGCAATAGATAAGCTACCTCCAACAATAATAAATACATCAGCAAAGCGATCAGGAACATCGTTAAAGAGTTCGCCATTGGCTGATGACTTATTGTGCTCCACAGCCACCATGCCATCAAGTAAATTACAAATGAGTCTCATTTGTACTAATAG
>CALJPJ010000159.1 GCA_937980625.1 uncultured Bdellovibrionales bacterium | reverse complement strand
AAAAAAATATTTTTAGTACTAGAGTACTTTAACATTTCAATTAGTTTTCTTTCATTGAATAAACAATTTTATTGAGAGAGTTGATGTTTGTTAAATTGTAAAGCTACATATTTTTTACAAGCCACTATTGTAAATTATTCTATTAAGATCCTGTAATAGAGAATTATCATGCTTAAACAAGAGATTATGCGAGCTGACCTGTTAATTAAGTTGGTAAACTTGGCTAGTTTATTGCATTTTATAATTTTCTAAAAACAATAAAAATTCAATAACTTATAAAGGTGGAATTTATGGCTGCAAGTTTAGTAAATTTACTCTTAGTGTTTTGTCTAATATTTCAAACTCAATATATTTTTGCAAGAGATAAATATAAACATAATGATAATGATAAAGCAGTTGTGCAGCATACACTTCGGAACTTTAAATACTCAAAAGGTGCCACAGATTTAGATAAATATTTGGAATATAATAATGCTGAAATACAAGCTAATGATACTTTTAAAACAAAGGAAGAAAGAAATATTGCAATAAAAAAATTTCTCTTTTCAGTGCTAGGTGGCGCTCCTTTTGCTGGAGCAACTTTACAGCACACGGCGAACATACTTTTTGTAGACGAAGATAAGCCACAAAATAAGTTTGACGATTATACGGAGTTTAACGTTGGATTGCTTAAGTCAGCCCTGCTAGGACACCCAGAAGATATGAAGACAATTTTCGATAAGACATCTTACCTTAGATCAATGAGTGAGAAGCACCATGAGAGCTTACAAACAGAAGGCATAACAGTAAATAATAATTTTATACAATCTGTAGATAAAAAGTTTATAAATCTATACAACCAATTACATTTGGGCACTAAACAGCAAAAAACAGAAATTATTAATCAGATTAAAAACTTAACAACTGAGGCGTTTAATTATATCGACAAACTTTCTAGGTTAGATAATTTACTTAATAAATCGAGTGAGTATATAGAGACAAGCCTATTAACTGATCAAGACAAATTAGAGTTTAAAACATCTATGGTTGACTTGGCAAAGGCAGAGTCAAGTGGCGATAAGCAATTGAGATTGAGATCTATTGAAAAAATAATGGCTTTAAAATCTAAAAATGACATATTAGTAAATGTTTCTATTTTGGGTATTGATAGTCGACTAAAACAGCTACATAAAAACATGACAAAAGAGAAAGTAAATGTTGGCGAATATGACTTTACTAAGTTTTATGATCATGAAGCAGAGCCTGAATTGGCAGCTAATATAGATGCGCTAGCTGTTGGCTATGCCTTTGCGAAAAGCTTAAATAGTTTTGCTAGTTTATCCAACGACCCAAAATTTCAAAAAGCTACGGGGGCAATACTAGGTATGGCCGGAGGCTTAACTGGGCTTGCTCATAGTGTGAATATGTTTAAAGGTGCAACTAGTTTAGCAGCCCAATCTGCGGCAGTGGCTTCTGGGGTGGGGGCTGCTGTAGCAATTATTAGCGTAATATCTTCATTGAGTAGAAATAATAAAAACAAGCAAATGCAAAAAATGTTTAAACATTTATTTAAAAAAATTAATCATATTATTAAAATGCTTGAAGCTTCTTTAGAAAATCAACAAATTATGTTGGCCAATCAAGAGTTTATGATTATGCAAAATAGTAAAATTATAAAAATGCTTAATCAAGTTCAGGTGATCTTATATAACTTGGAAAATAAGAATCAAATTAATCATATGAATACAATAGCCGCAATAAAAGAGCTAAGTTCTTTACAGTATCACTTTAGTGTCAGAGAACAGTCCTTTGATATTAGTAAAAATATTAATAGTTACTTGGATACTTATGTGGTTCCTTTAACTGAAATTACCCTGATGACGAATGCACTTAATGATAAAATTTTATATACTATTGATAAAAGTGAAATCTCATTACTAAATGAACAAAATTTTTATAATAATAAGTATTTAGAGAGTTTAGATGTTACCAAAAATAGTATTTATGATCGCTTTTATAAGCATTCAGAGCTCATAGGGAGTGCTCTCGCTTTGAGTGAGTATGAAAATTATTTGAATGAATTTGGCCAGTTGGAATTTAAGATTATTCACAAAAAAAGTAGCAATATATTTGGCTCCTCCATGTTTGCCGCAAATGATAATATTAGTGAGTTCAATGTATCCACTGATTATGCGACACCAGATTTTAACACTCATATAAGTAATGATCGTATTGAGAGGCTATACTCTTATGACTCTCAATTGGTTACTCATGATTTAGCTAAAATGTACGAATGGATTGTGCATACAAGTGATCTTTCTGGGGATAATATAATTTTACAATATGACTCTAAAAATAGCGGCAAAGACAAGCTATCAGAGATAGAGTTACCTATTCATAATGTCAATAACAATGCCAGCGAGATATTATTGTTTGGCATTGCCCAAAGCTATTTAGAAGCCATGAATAAATTGTATCGATACACTAATATGATCCCACAAGCTTTATTAGAGTTAATAAAAAAACGACTTAAAGAAGTCAGAGATGTAAAAAATAATTATCGAGCAATTATTCCGGTTGTATTAAATAAATATAGAGCAGTATTAGCAAATATGACTGATAAAACACAGGTGACTACACATGAGTATTTTACTAAACAAGAAATTAAGAGCACTTTTGGACTAAAAAGATATCTCTATAAATTAACAAAAAAAAATAAAATAGAGCAAAATGTAGCGACTTATCCATTAGTAGCTAAAATAAAATTACTTGAAGATAAAATTAATTCGATGAATAAGTTGTTAGACAACAACTCCTATGAAACTACTTATAATTATGATGAAAGGTATTCTCGATTAAGAAATTCACACGACAAGTACGCCAATGAGCCTCATTTAGTGGGGAAATCAAAAAAGTATAATTTTGTACAAATGGACCATAAATATTTTAATTGGCAGAATAAAAGTGATATAGAGATCTTAGACTCTGCTGATATAAGAAGTGATAATTTTAGACCAAAAAAATCATTTTTAAAGTCTATATTTTTGATTCCTTTTTATAATTATAGAAAAAAAATAATTCACCCTATGACTAATTTTATCGATACAAATGAGTTAGGTCGCTTTATTGAAGAAACAGCCGTTGAGTTTGGTTTGATCTCTGTCGTTGACAGGTATAAAGATGAATACTATTTCAAAAAATTTATTATTGAAAATATGGAGCCTTATACAGTTTTTGAAACTTATCACTCACATGAAAAAGGCTCTTTAAAAACAAACCTTTCTCATAGTTATCATTTTATAAACCAAATTATAACTAGAAATAAGGACTACTCTAGTAAGTATCATATAATAAAAACACCAAGTTTAGATAATATTGATGCAAGCTTAAAAGGGTTAAATAAAAATTACTTAGGGTTTGAAGACATTGCTTTTCAATACCGTAAGTTTGGACAAAGCCAGCCTATTTTGAGAGAATTGGGGCGAGTTAATAATCAGCTACTATATACGGGCTATATACGTGGGCAAATGTTGATCCCTGGAATAAATTATAACGGAATAGATGCTATAAACCATTTGATGTCAAAAGGTAGTAGAGTAGGATCAAGTTTATTAGTCCATAAACGTAAAAAGGGCTATGATTATGATCACACTGGGCCAGAATTACTTGATAGGTATACAAAGTTGTATATGAAAAAAGCTGTGAATAACAGAGAGAATTTCGATAAGCTATATGCCGATAGT
>CALJPJ010000158.1 GCA_937980625.1 uncultured Bdellovibrionales bacterium | reverse complement strand
AGTCAAAGCAAAGTAACAATTTAAACTAATAAAACAAGGGGGAATGGAGTGTTCAAATTAATGGTTTTAGTAAGTGCGGCAATGCTACTAGTGGCATTTGAAGGTAATACAAGTACAAGCGGTGAATTACCACCAAACCCAAAAACAGGGGAGTGCTATACTCGTGTTTCAGTACCTGCTGTGTATGAAAAACAAGCAGAGACGATAATAGTTAAACCAGAGACATATGCCATAAAGGCAGCGCCAGCAAAATATAAATATATTAATAAAAAAGTATTGGTTAAAGAGGGCTATACTAAAACAGAAGTTATTCCTGCTAAGTACAAAATGACAAATAAAAGAGTTTTAATTAGAGAAGAAGCTCGAAAGTTATTGCCAGTTCAAGCCAAATTTAAAACTGTTAGTAAAAGAGTATTGGTGACCCCTGAAAAATCAGTTTGGAAAAAAGGAAGTGGGCCTATTCAAAAAGTAGATAACTCTACTGGCGAAATTTTATGCTATACCAAGGTGCCTGCTGTATATAAAACAGTAAAAGAAAGGGTTGTGGTGAGTGAGGCCTCAGTGAGAGAGCAAATTATACCAGCACAGTATAAAACAATGTCTGTCAGAGAATTGGTGCAGCCTGAAAGAGTTATCAAAAAAGAAATTCCTGCTGTTTATAAAACAGTTAATGTGAAAGCTCTTGCTGAGCCTGCGACACAAAAAAAATATGTGATTCCTGCAAAGTATAAAACAGTTCACAAAAATAAGTTAATTAGAAAGTCATTCTCAGAGTGGCAGCCAATACTTTGTAATACAAATGCATCACGCAGTAGTATTAAAGATGTGCAAAGTAAATTAGCTAAATTTGGTTACTATAAAGGGCCAATAGATGGTCTGTATGGAAGTCAAACATCAAAAGCTGTTCTTGGTTTTCAAGCAAAAAATAACTTGGCTTCTGGTGGGCTAACAAAAGAAACTTTAAATAAACTAAATGTAAGATGGCCATCGAAAGTATCAACACTTTAGATAGCTCTCTAGATAAAATGTGCTGGAGTTCTCCTAAAAATTTATCATCCTCGTTAAGGGGAACTCCAGCAAACTCTAAAACTAGGAGACTATAGTGAAATATAAAATAAACTATACAAACTTTATGCCGGAAGGGTATTTAAAAAATTATGTGGATCATACACTAAAGATACTTATAAAAAAGTACCCTAATATTAAAGGCCTCAATTTAAATTTAACTAAAGTCGACAATCAAGGTTTTGTTTTGAATTTAACAGGGGTTTATACAGGTATAAGCTTAAAAAGCTGGTGGACTGGCTTAAGTTTATACTATTGCACAGAAAAAATTTGTGAAGATTTTTTAAGTAAAGTGATGGTTATCAGTCAAAATAGCCAAAAACTAAAAAGTCAGAATTACAAAAGTTATCCACTAGACTCATTTGGGTTTCCACAAAACACATAAAAAGTGGTAGTGGTAGAGGTTAATCTTTTTCTATAAAATGTTTTACACTTAAAACTAACTCTTGGGCACTAAAAGGCTTATTCAATATTAAGTTAGCCCCAAAACTTTCGGCCATTTGTAAAGGTGAGACAATATTATCCCAGTTTGAGTTTTCGGAAGATACGGCAATGATTGGCACATCTTTACACCACTGTTGACCTTTAACATTCCATTGAGCTCTTAAATGACCAATTGTGATAAGGCCGCCGTCAGGTGTAAACTTCCCTTCGTATTTATATAATAAGTCTACAATAACTAAATTAAATTTACATTTAGAAATAGCAAACTTAGCCTCTGTGGCATTTTGAACAATTGTTACAACATACCCCATTTGGATAAAAGCACTCTCCCAAGCTGAAGCAAGCCTAAAATCATCTTCTTGAATCAAAATATTAAGCTTAGAAGTAGCGTTAATTTTCACTTAACAGGTCCACGAGTTTTTGTAATGTGAGAGGTTTAGTAATAGATGGGGCTTTTGGAAAATTACTTAAGTTATTTTTCTTTGTTGAATAGCCAGTAGAGTATATAACTTTGAGGTTTTTCTCAGTGGCTTTTTTAGCAACTTCAAGACTTGTTGAGGCTTTTAGATTAATGTCTAAAACACATAGGTCATAGTGATATTTTTCAATCAAAGAGAGAGCTTTTTTAACCTGTCCCGCAGAATCCACGTCAGTGAAGCCAGCTTTCAATAAGATTTTCTCATGCTCTTGGGCTATAATAAAGTTATCTTCAACAACAAGAGCGCGTTTTAAACTATGAGTTTTTTGTTCAACAATTTGGGCTGAGGTAATTTTATTTTCTTGAATATTTTTATCTAAATTTAGGGTAAAGTGTGATGAGTTAATAGAAAATTGAGCACATACTCCATCTTCATGAAAGCTAAGCTTTGATTCGCCTTCTAATTGATAGCTGAGGGCGTTTTCAATAATAGCGCGCCCGAAACCTTTTCTTGTTGGCTTTTTCACTTTTGGGCCATCTAGTTCCTTCCATATAATTTTTAAATCACCAGTTTCTTCTATTTTCCAGCTCAACTGAATTTTACCTTCTACAGTAGTAAAAGCACCATACTTTGCAGCGTTTGAAGCTAATTCATGAAAAATTAAAATTAAAGTGGGTGTTATGTCTTGCTTTAAGAAAATGTCTGGACCAGAGTAACTTTTTTTGATGACATCATCACTTAAATAGGGCTCTAGCTCAATTTTTAAGACGTCAATAATTGACACTTTGTTATTGCTACTTTCAGTGAGTAAGTCATGTGCGCCAGCCAAGGACAGTATTCTTTCTTCTAATATTTTGGAATAGTTTTCAATAGATTTAGCTGAATGTTTAGACTGTGAGGATATTGATCTTATCAGTGAAAAAATATTTCTTACGCGATGGTTGAGCTCTTTAGTGATCAACCCCATTTTCTTATGCTCAGAAATTTGAGCTGTGTTTTTGTGTTTCAAATTGATTAAAGAAAGCTTTAAAGTAGATATTAAAGTTGTAGCTATTTCGATATCATTATTTTCCCAAGAGTCGCAAGAATCTTTTGTAGATTCAATGTAGTTGTTAAAAGAATCTCTTGGGTTGAGTTTTAGGCCGTCAGTAGTAGAGACAATATTTTTTTCTGGAGAGCCAGCCCATTGAACATTTTTGCTAACTAGGTTACGAAAATAAATAATTATTATATTAGGGTCATTATCGGAAATTAATAAAGAGAGGCAGCCGGCAGTCTTATTAAAATCAATTTGCGGCAATAAATCAGACAGTTTTTCAGATGTGTATAAATCACTTTTTGAGATGTTTTTTATTTTATTAGCTAGTTTAAGGCAAAGGTCATCTGGAGGGCAGTCACCAGTTTTTAGAACTGTATTATTGATAATATAGACAAAGCCATCACAATTAATTATATTTTTATAAGTTTGTTCAGCTTTATTCCAAAAATTATCAATGGCTAGTGGGTCGGGTTTTAAAAGAATAAGCTCATCGTTTGTCAAAATAAATTTTTTTTCTAATTTAGTACGGTTTATACGTATAGAGTATTCAAGTGTTAAGTTTAATAGTTTTCCAGCAATTTCATAGGCGCTAATAATTTCTGATGAAATTTTTCGTTCAGTGTAGTGATGAGATGCGAATAGGCCCCAAAGCTTACCTTCAATAATAATTGGTAGAGTCATTGAAGATTTAACGCCCATATTTTTTAGGTATTGAATATGAATTGGGTGGACACCTCGTAATATTGCTAGAGTCATATTTAATGGCGCAGTATTCTTATCTGCTGTAATAAGACCTGCCGTATCGTTAGTAACATTTTCAATCACGCGAATGGGAGAGTTAAGAAATATGTCTCTAGCTTGTTGGGGAATATCAGAAGCAGGGAATCGTAGATTTAAATAAGATTTATTGTAGCTGTTTTTAGACTCTGCTATCACTTCACCAGAGCCATCAGGTCTGAAGCGATAAGCCATAACCATATCAAAGCGGTTAATAGCTCTTAATTGTCTGACAGCTTCAGCCAAAGTGTCTTCAGTGCTTGGAAGTGATGTAACATTAGCTAGTAACCAGCGAATTTTTTCGAGAACTTCAGAGTAGCTAGCACTGCTTTCGGTGACGGGAATAAGTTCTATAATAATATGCTTTTTTGACTTTAAAACATAAATATCAAGTTTTTGTCTTCTTATAGTTAGAAAGCAAGCATGCTCTCTTTGTGTTGAGGGGGTATCTCGAGCTAATGCATTTTTTATGTCATGTAATATTTTAACATTAAAAATTTGTGAAAGGTTTAATGTTATAGCTAGATTTGCTTTGATCTTCAAAAAATCAAAGAGGTTATCAGACACATGGGTGACCATATAAGTATCTGGGTTAGCAGCAATAAGAGCGCCAAACTTTTGCGTGACTCCAGGTGTGTGTATAGGGTCTTTGTCGCAACAAGCTTGTAAAGCCTCCATTTCCTGTTTAGTTAATTCATTTGAGTCCAATGGATACGTCCTTCATTGTTTGGGCAATATCTTTAAAAACATTACAGGCCTCATCAATGGCAGATTTATTTTTATAGTCTGTATTTGAAAGAAATTTTATAGTTTGAGGCCATCTTAAGGGTGTGTCTTTTATGAGTAACGTTAAATAATTATTTTTAGCTTTAATAGGGATTCTCCTAATTAAAACATTTGATCCAAGAGCAGAGCCTTCAAAAACATAAGAAATCCCCAGTAGAGATTGGTCACACTTAATGGGCAATGAATTACTTTTTTCTGGTAAATAACTATGTTTGGGGGAGTTGATTATGTCAGTCTCAAGAGCTTTAATAATTTTCTGGCTTCTGGGGGGAAGGCTCATCTTGACTGACCCCTTATCTAGAGCTGAAGCATACTTTGTGTACATATTATACATACCACATAGAAAGAAATAGTAGCCATGAAGTTTGTCAATAGGCGCATATCTAGCTGATGCCAATTCAGCAGCCTTATGAAATGTCATTGTTTTAGTTTTTAGTTGCTCTCTTAAGTTCATTTAGGGACGTCACTAACTTTTAGTTATTGGCTTAATTTTAGGAGGGAGCTCTACAGCGAGTAAGAAGTAGTCGAGCATAATTATTTTTTTAATAAAATCTTCAGCAATATTTTCTTTTAAGATGTAACCAGAAATATTTTTTTGATAAGCCTTCCATTTGTCGATGTCGTCATTTGATGTCGTTACCACAAACACGATAGTTGACTTTAAATTGTCATCAGCTCGAATAGCCTCTAAAAATTCATGTCCATCCATACGAGGCATGTTGAGATCTAGTAAAACAACAAAGCTTTTATCATTAATGTGTTTACGCAACACTTCAATGCCCTCTTCGCCATTTCCAGTACATATAACTTCATTAGAAATTTTACTTTGTTTTAAAGCCTTTAACATGACTTTTGTATCAACAATATCATCATCAATAATTAAAATAGTAGCCTTCATATCTATTGATTTCCTTTAACAATTAAAAAATATACATAAGTGGAAGCTTTAATACAATAGCTAATATATTAAACTAAAACTCTATATAAGTCTTTGAAATAAAAGTTATTTTTTAGAAATTACTAGATCATAGGCATGAATAAAAGATTGTTGTTAGATGCTAAATTTTGCTGTGTTTTTATTCACATGTAAATTAAAGAGTTTTGACAGTATTAATAAATGTATTACATACTAGGTCAGACTGAAATTAAGTTATAATTGATTTAAGAGTTTAACTGGCTAAGTAGTCTTGGGCCAAGTAAAACTAAATATTACCCCAGGTTTTTTGACCGGCTGTTGTAGCCATATTTCACCTCCTTGGTTTTCAATAATTTTTTTAACAATTGATAATCCCATTCCACTTCCTTCTTTTTTGTCACGAGCCTGTAAGGTTTTAAAGATTTGAAAAACTTTATCGTGGTATTTCTCTTCAATTCCAGGTCCATTGTCTTGGATATTAAATTGATAGAAAGTGTCTTTATTTAAACAATCCACAGTTATAACTCCACTTTCATTTTCATTATGTTTGATGGCATTATCAATTAAGTTTTGTAAAACTACATAAAGTGGAGTTTTTTTAGTTCTAAAAATGGGGAGTTGAGAAGTGACTATTTTAATATTTCTGGGGTTGTGAAGACCTTCAAATATATTGTAGATCATTTTTTGCACATCAACTTCAGTAATTTCCTGTGAGTCGCGGCCAGCTCTTGAGTATTTTAGTAAAGCTTCTAGCAAATTATCTAGGCGCTGAGTGCGAGATTGGAGAAGTTCAAAATTATCTTTGGATTCATCAGTGAGTTTATTATCTTTGTCTTCAAGTATCCAAGCACTTAATTGTTTTATAGCTCTTAATGGTGAACGTAAATCATGAGAGGCTACATAAGCGAATTGATCTAAGTCCTGGTTGCTCCTTAGAAGGTCTGAATTTAAATTTTCCATTATGACTTGTTGTTTACGCTCTTTGCTAATGTCTCTAAAAGTAGTCATTGCAGCAAAATGTTCACCATCTCTATTGTAAATGGGATTAGAGTTAAAGCTAAGTAAAATTCCTTGCGGGTGAATTTTGTTTTTACATAAAATAATTTGATTTTTTAAACTTTCTTCTTTTATAGCTAGTTGAATAGGATCACAGTTTTTTGTAAGTTCTGTACCATCTTCTTTAAAGAGTTGAAACGAATGACCCCAATGATTGATTCCAATTTCTTTTGGCGATACACCCATCATTTTTTCTGCTGCTTGGTTGTAAATTAAAAAAACTCCTGAAAGATCAGACACCACAAGGCCTTCGTTCATAAATTCAACGATAGCTTCAAGAGACCCTGACTTTTCTTTTAATTGTATAAGAAGTTGATCTTTTTCTTTTTCAAAAGTTGAACGTAGTTGCATCTCGTTTTCAAGTTGTATTTTTTTATCTTCAAAATCTTTAGCAATATTTAGTATTGCAGTCTGTCGTGAAGCTTCATCTTTAATAGTGTTTTCAATATTTGATTTTAATGATTGCACTTCTTGATTGTGGTTATTGTAAATTTGGGTGATTGAGTGAGAG
>CALJPJ010000157.1 GCA_937980625.1 uncultured Bdellovibrionales bacterium | reverse complement strand
AACGAAAAAATAATTAGAGAGTATATTGGCTGAGTCTCTTTCATATACAAAATAGTCTAGGATAATCATTATTCATCTTATGTGCATGTATTTATTGCGTTATTCAGTATTTGAATAATGAAAATAATTAAATATCTTCCTAAAGAGATAGCTATAAATATTTGATATTGCGATTTGCAATATCAAATATTTTAATGTATTATTAATATATGACTATAAAGAGTTTTGGGGCAGCTAAAGACCCAGTAAAGCCACAAGATGTTTTACTTTTATTAAAGATTTCAATTAATAGTGGGTTAAGTCAGGTTAACTTATCAAGAGAGCTTAGTATCAGCCAATCAGAAGTAAGCTTTGGGAAGAGGCGATTACAAAATGTAGGTTTATTAAGTTTAGATAATGATGTTAGCTTGGAAAAAACATTTGAGTTCTTGTTCTATGCAATAAGCTACATTTGTCCAGTTGAGCTTGGCCCTCCTGTTGTAGGAATACCAACTGTCTTCTCGTATAAAAAGTTTAGTAATTTATTTAAAGTTAAAAATTCAGAGTACTATGTTTGGCCACATGTAAGTGGAAAAAAAAGAGGGACATATGTACATCCTATTCACCATTCTGTTGCAGATGCTTGTTTGATTGATAGCGATCTGTATGAGCTTTGTGCTGCTTTGGACATGATACGTATGGGTAGAGCTAGAGAGAGAGAGTGGGCTATTAAATTTATAAGTAAAAAGTTAAGAGAGTTAAATGGAGATTAGTAATACAAATTTATTAATACTTTATAAAGTCGCTAAAGAATTAGGTGAGCTTAGAGATTCTTTAGTTTTTGTTGGTGGTACAGTAATCTCTTTATATGTAACTGAGCCTGAGATTGTTGACATAAGAGAAACTTTTGATGTTGATACTATTGTTGAGGTGATGGGCCATGTAGGCTATATAGATTTTGCAAAAAAGCTAAGAAAAAAAGGGTTTGTTGAGGATATTGAATCTAAAATTCTATGTAGGTACAAGAAAGGATCATTCTCATTAGATGTAATGCCATTAGATGAGAAGATATTAGGCTTTACTAATATTTGGTACAAAGAAGCTTTTAAAAATACTGAGACTTTTGAAATAAAGGATATAAAGCTAAAAGTCTTAAAACTTCCTTATTTAATCGCTACCAAAATTGAGGCATTTAAAGGGCGGGGCAGAGGAAGTTATATGCATAGTCATGATATAGAGGATATAATTGTTCTCTTTGAGGGAAGAGAGTCTATAGTAAATGATTTTTTACAGACTTTAAGCCCAGACCTGAGTAAATATTTAATTGTAGAATTTTCGGAATTAATTAAAAGCAAATTGTTTCTAGATTCAGTTGAGGCACATATTTCTGACAGAGAAAATTTAGGTGCTAAGAAGAGTTTAGTTATATCTAGGATGAAGAGTGCAGTACAGAGTCTAGAGAGTAGTTAGTGTGCGGATCTTGAAGGGTTGATAAAACATGAGTTAGTCCTTGGTGTTTGATAAGCTCAGCTGTTAGAGGTGTTAGGTCTTTTTTGTTATTGCAGGAATATAAAATCTTTTGCCTCAGCTTTTATTAACTTTACTGAATTGAAGTCTTCACTTTCAATTTTATTGTAAAATGCTTCTGCTTTCTCATAACTTTTTTTAGATTCACTCTGCCACATTATATCATAAGAAACTTCAAGAGCTTTTGTTTTTAAAGCCTCCTCACTATAATCAGCTATTTCATTAGACGCTGGAATAATTAAGACAGCAGAGTCAATATTAGCATCAACGATGAAGTCTTTTTCTGTAATTATGTTTCCGTCATCAAAGAGGATTATGCTATTGTCGTTAACAGGACCTGTGCCAGTGCCGTCACCTGCTAAAACAGCATTGCTAAATATCAGAATAAAAATCAGAGTAAAAATATTAAATTTCACTTAAAACCTCCATGTCAACATTGCAAGTTGATACAGTAACATATTTAACTTTTGTATGGCCTTCAGCCCTTAAGTCATTTTTAGAAATTTCCATAACCTCATTATAAAAATTATTAACTAAAGTCTTTAATTTTTTATTAGTTTCGGGTGAGTCATAAACTGCAAATACGTTTACACTCGAGAAACCTTTTTTGTTAGATTCTTTACCTAAGTCTTTAAGAGCATTCTTGGTAATTGAGTTTGATATTGGTTCTAGTACTTTAAATGAGTCTAGGCTGTTGTGTTTCCAAAATTTAAAACCATTTTCATTATTATATGTGAAGTTCCCATCACGTTTTATAGTAATTACTTTATTTTTAATCGCGTCTGACATCCAGCGATCTAGGTATTTAGAATAGATTTCATTTTGAATTTTTAATTTTTCAACTTGGCCAATATTTGAAATCAATCCGGCCTTGATGGCATCTTTAAAGAAGTAAATAAAAGGTACTTGTAGGTCATCTGTCTCAACGGAGTCATATCCGTCCATAAAAGACTGATCAGTATTTTTCGGCGCAGCACTTGTATGATTTACTGTATTTACAGTTTGGCTATTTTCTAACACCATACCTCCTTTAGCTTGATTTTATCATAACGCGGTTTAAGTAATTATAATTATTAGTGAGAGTTTCACCTCTCGCGGGGTCTAAAACTTTAAAAACTTCAATAGTTTTCAAGATGTCTTGGTTAATTAAATTTTTGAGTTTATTAGGAAATTTATCATAGGTGTCAGCAACTTGTAGAGCATCAACCGAAAGAGTTTCTGATTTAACATTATCATTACCAATGATAGAAATAGATTCAGCAATCAGTTTAGTTGGTGCAGAATTTTCGCCTACGGTATTAATTAAGCTATCTTTAGTTCTTAATAAAATTGCTTGTGTTTTTTGCTCTTCAGTTAATTTAAGCTTGGAAACAAGTTCAACCCAGCTATCAATTCCAATATTAAATGCTTTTGTGTAATTACCATTTTTATCTTTTTTTACAATTCGAGAGATGGAAGCTGTCGATATAACATTGCTGACAGAAGACTCTAGTGCTTTCATAGATAACTTATTTAACTTCATGTAGTTATCTAAAAAACTGCGATAGCAATCAGAATTAGTTATATGCATGGTTTCCCCTTGAAATTTTTTTATTTCACTTTTGTAACGGAGTCAAAGAGCTATTAACTTTGTTAAATATACATTGCGTTATGTTGTAAGATAGAAAATGTTAGATTTAGTCATTCATTTTACAAACTTGTAACGCTAAATACGACCTGTTTAATCTGAAAACAATTTTTCATATTTCATTTATGAAATGCCGTAATAAATGCTGTTTTTTTTTGAAAATTAAATTTCCTGTTCTAAGTTCTAGTTGAAAAAAAAGAGCCCCATCCTTGTATTAACCTTGTTTGAGCAAGGTTGAAGAATGAGCCATAGACAACATTGATCGTCTACTTGTGGTTTACATCAAAGTTTAGGCTCTCGACTAACTTTTAGCTAATAATATTTAGTTATTAACGAGGAGAGTAATATGCACAAAATACCTATATTTATACTTATGTCAGTATTCTTATTATCTTGCGGAGATAATAAGTTTAATGAAGATACGACAACCGGTGAGAAAGAAGTCTTTGAACAAGATTTAAAGACTTCTTCATTTAGTTTTGAGGCTAGTCTGGCTAGGGAAGAAATCAAAGGGAAAATTGTAAGAAAAGATAATAACTTAGTGAATGTAATCCCATTAACTATCGATAATAACTTACAAAATAAATCTATAAAAATAAAATTAAAGAGCAATGACTTTGATTATTTTAAGTCTATCAGAAAAATAGAAATAATTGACGAAAATCAAAGAAGTAACGGAGCAGAGCTTGATTTTATTGTTGATCGAGAATCAGATCTAATTGAGTTTTCAATTTACAACTTCAGAGAGCTTATAAGAAGTAATGTGATTGAGCTTAAGTTAAAGTTTGAAAAACAAGATCAACACTTGTCTCTTGTTTTTAGAAATAGAATTAATTTATCTTTGGAAAAGTTGAGCGATGATGAAGTTGTGTTAATAGACAAAAAGTTTAACTCTATTAATATTCTTGGAGCTAAACATAACCCAATTAATTATTATAGTATTACTAACACTGAAGATGAGCCTATAACAATCGATATAGCTACAGCCTCAAAAAAAGGTAAAATAAGTTACCAACATAAAGCTAATAAGCTAACTCACGGAGATTGCTCGCATAAGATAGAAGAGGAAATTAGTAAAAAAGATGACATTTACTACATTGTTCCAGTCAACAAACGATTTGCTCAAGCAGTCAGTGATATAAGGGTTCAAGATTTAGAATATAATAATTTAATTACTATCAGTAAAGATGAGACTTTGATTGTAGGTTTCTACGTTACAGAAAGTGAATTTTCACGTTTATCTGGGCTAGGTAAGCAAGGTGAAACTGTAGCAATAGAAGCATCAATATCTTGTACTCGATCATGTAAATATAAAGATAGGTACAGTTCTGTTGGCAACTTGTGGCAGCATAGACAAGTAAAACCTGTTTTAACAGGCATTGTGGAAAGTTCTGCCTTTATAAATCTTCAAGATAGAATGTTGCTAAAATACTCTGAAGAAAATATAGGTGCAGCGCCAAGTTCGGTATTGATCTCGGGTGAAGTTTTTAACAAGCAATTTAGTCAGCCTGAAAAAACTGTGAAAAGAGATCATATTCACCGGATGTTGGAAAAAAAGAGTTTTAAACATTGTTCTAAAGGTGGCAGGGGTACTGGTGCTCCCGATATTCGCTAAGCATTAATTAAAATTGATATTTAAAGAAAATAATACATTTAAAGGAGAGTCTTATGGAGAAAAATAAAATAATATTAAAAGGTAATCTTGGAACAATGCCAGAATATTATGAGAAAGAAAATGGAGTTACATATACTCGGCTAAATATTGCCATAAATAATTATCGTAAACTAGATGATGGTAGCTATGAGTCACTTACACCAGATTGGTTCAATGTAACATGTTTCAATACGCCAAATAATTTAGCAACAAGAGTTGCATTACTAGAAGTTGGTGATTTGATTAGAGTACATGGGCGACTCTCAACTAGTAAATACACGAAAAATGATCAAGAAATTAGTGCAATAAATATTATTGCAACTGACATTGAGAAAATTGAGCCTCTTAGAGATGGAGCAACATCAAAGCTTTTGAACAATGTAAATAAAGTTATGGAGTCAGCTGAAGAGGTTAACGAAAATGCTTAAGATCATTTTATTGGCCGTCTCGTTACTTTCTATTTCATGCGCGAGTACAAAAAAAACTAAGTCTATAGCTGGAATGGCGGTAGGTTTCGTAGGTGGATATGCAATTGGTGCAGCTGCTACTCCAGAAGGTGAAAATAAAAAAATGCATGGGGCTTTATATGGTGCTGCTGCAAGTAGTTTAGTTGCTGCTGGTCTTATTTATATGATGGATGACTCAAAAGAGAAGCAACAGCAAATAAAAATCAACTTAATGGCAGATGAAATAGAGGTCCTGAAAAAAAATAAGAGGGAAATTAATAACGGTTCAATTAATCCTGGAATTAATAATCTTCCAGGAGACCTCAGAGCACTAATAAGTCCAGGTAACTGGAAGCTATATGAAATTGATGAGTGGGTTAAAAAAGGAAACACCTTAATTCATCAAGATAAAGAGTTAAGTTTTGAGCCTTCTAAGCTCAAATAAAGGTAGGTAATTATGAAATACTGTATTTTTTATTTTTTTGTTCTCCTGTTTGCAGGGGCACTTATAACTGAACCGGCATTTGCTGGAGGACTTGAAAACTTACAGTCCGGTATCAAAAGAGGAACATCTGCACTTCAAAAAGTTGGTTATGTTGTTGGCTCTTTAATGTTTGTGATTGGAGCAATAACGATGAAGTTTGATTCTGATAGAGGAAAGCATGTACTCATGGGCTCTATTGTTGGGATTGTGCTTCTAGCTATTGGAACATCACTGCCAGAGACCTTGAAGTCATTCTTTCAGTGATTCGCAGACGTGATTAAAGAAAAAACGGGCAAATTAATTAATGATCGCACACAAACATTTGGATTAAATTTTATCGATTTAATAGTTTTATCGATTACTTGGTTAATAAGCTCTTTATTCATATTTGACAAGAAATCGCTTCTAAGTATTGGTCTAACAGGGTCTATATACCTTGTACTAGTAGTTATAAGAACAACTAAGAGGCCAGGGTGGATAAGTGAAGTAATTGGATACTATTTTTTAAAAGAGTTTTCTGGAGGCTGTTTTAGTGAAAGAATTATTTACAGAGGTAAATCAACTCCAAAGCAATGAGTTATATTATATTAAAGATAACTTAGAGTTTGGCTTAGTTTATAAGGTTACTAGACTGGATATCGAAGAAGCAGGAGGCGATGGCGAAGCTTCCTGCTACCAAGCACTAGAGAATTTCTTTTATTCCGTGCCAGAAGGTGTTGTTACTAAGGTTCATCTTAAGTCGAGTTTATCATTTACATCAAACTTAGACTGCAAAAGAAAACAAATGCTGGAAGATGGTCACAGAAATATAGAAATATATATCTCTTTCAACCATAAACAGAGTTTTCTAAATGGGTTTAGAAATATATTTAAGAGTAAAGATTATATTGAAAGAAGTCTTGCTCGTACAATAAAGAGACTTTCATTCACAAGTTTAAAAGACGCTGGAAGTTCAGTAACCAATATTGATCCACGATTGAGTCCATTTTTTAATAAAAGTCTTGATATAAAGGTTTCAGAGGACCACTTATTAATTGATAACCAATTTAAGTCGATTCTGAAGCTTGAATCTTTATCTGCTGGTGATCAAAATAATGAAGTCTATTTCTCAACCTTGGCAACTATTTTAAAAAATATGCCATTAGAATACGAATTAACTACCGTATTTAAAAAATTAAATCGCTCAGTTAGCGAAGCGGACTTAAGAGTACAGACAAATAAAAATCAAGTACCAAGTAATATTGGAGAGTATGAAAAGTTAAAAGCAAAAGAAGAGGTATTAAAGCAAGTTGAGCTACATGGGCAGAGCATTTCCTTCATCGATTGTGTGATTATCTTACAGGACTATAAGCTTGATAATTTAAATGAAATTTCAGATGAGATACTTGGATCTCTTGGACATTTAGGGGGTTTTAAGAGGCAACTAAAAACCAACCTAAACCCATATCTAACTAGCCGCATAGGTTATAAAACTAGTAGTATGCAACGAGAAAGAGGCCCTGTAATCCCGTTTTTCTTACCACTTACTCATTATAGTTCAAAAGTAGAACAAATCAGTGAAAATAGTATTGCTTTTCTAAGAGAAGATCTAAGTCCTTACATTTTTGATCCAAGTAATCCAGACTATTACGCTCGAAATGGAGTCGTGATAGGTAAAACTGGTATGGGAAAGAGTGTATTTCTCAATGTACTCATCAATAGTTTAATTAGTTCTCAAAATAATTATGTAATTCTAGTAGATGTAAAAACTTCTCATACAGCATTAGTTGAAGAGCATGGGGGAATAATTCATGAAATAGATATTGAATCATCGACTGGAATGAGTGCATTTAACCTCTTAGATAGTAATCAACTCGGTGTAAAGCCAGACAAATACGTTATTCAGCATATCACTGACTTTATTATCTCTCTTGCAGAAGGAAGCGACAAGTTAAAAGATAAAGAGAAATCAAAGATATCTAATGAGATTAATTTATATATTAACGACTTAAAAAGAAGCCACAGTCTAAATGATTTCATTAGTTATATTAAAGATAAATCTATGCCGAACTATGAGAATTTAAAAAGATGGGGAAAAAATGGCATTTATTCATCTGTATTTGCTGGGAACCATTTTGAAGATAACAGATTACAGTATTTCGATTTAAAAAGCATAGAATCAGCCGGAAAACCCCATATTACAAAAGCGATCATTTCTTCAGTAATGACAAAAATATACTTACTATTAAGAATGAAAAAAGATTCTGACAAAATATTCGTAATTTTTGACGAGACACCATTTTTTATAAAAGACAGTTTTACAAGCTTAGCAGCTTTATCAAAAAATATGCGTAGTATGAATGGTTCAACGTTCTTTGCCAGTCAAATTACAGATGACTTGATAGGTCCAAATGGTGAGGAGACATTATTTTCGCAAAGTAGCATAAGGGTATTATTTTCCATTGATTCACAGCCAAGTGAATACATAAGACGGACTCAAATCTCTGAAAGTAATTACTCCTACCTAAAAAATAAGCCTAAACCCATAGGGAAACAAAGGAGAAATTTTGTATTAAGTGATGACCTCGGTGAAAGGGTAGTAAGCACAAGACTGACTGATGTTGAATATGCAAGAGCAACAACTAACCCTAATGACAAGGAAATGATTGCTGGCATTAGGAAGATATTTGATACGAGTGAGTTGGTCGCAAGAGAAATTATGAGGTATGGGAATGAAGTTTGCTAAGGTTATTATTTTTACTAAGGTTATTATTTTTACCTTTATGTTTAGTATACCTAATTCTCAGGCAGCAATGCCTGTCGTTGATGGAGTTCGAGCCTCGCAAGCACTGAGTGATATGGTCTCATCGATGTCAGCCTTCTCTCAGCTTTTAGAAGAATTCACGAATGAAGCTTCATTTGTAAAAGAGTTATCTGAGTTAAGAAAAATTGTTTCTGAAACAGAAGAGATTGTCTCTTCAATGAAAGAGTTTAAAAGCGACTATAGGTATGTAAATGAGTTCAATGCCGACAAGTATAATCTTTTAACAGATAGGATCTATTCGCTGACAAGTGTAATTAAACGTATAAAAAAAATGGCAAAAGTTGTTGGTAGTGCTCTGTCTTCGACTTCATTAAACTCAATAGTTAATATTTTAAGGTTAGAGCGTGAGCGCTCAGAAGAAGCTTATAGAGCTAGGTTAGAACTTGCAGAATTAAAATTTAAGGCAAATAAAAGAAAGCACAATATTCAAAAAAAAATTAAAGATAGAAAATTAGCTGAAAAAGCATTGGAAAGAGCCGAAAACCATAAATTTAAGTTTAGTATTGGTGAATTTTAATGAGTGCTAATTTCTTCCCTTTTCTTTCAACTATAAACCAAAACATAGGTAATAGCTTAGTTAGTATAGCTACTTTGATTGTTTTAGTACGTTTTTTAATTGAGATGTGTAGAGGTGGTTTTGGCCTAGATAAAGCAGACTACTCGGTGGTGTTGAGAGACTTTGTGCTACTAATTATATTTATTAATAACTTTGAATTTGTTTATAAATTAGTTGCCGACCTACCAAGCTTGTTTAAAGACATTATATCACCAACGTCAGATGATAAGTTTATAGATTCAGTTAATAAGCTATTTTCGGATGAATCTACAAAAAAAATTCTTTGGTTTGATATTAATGCCTCCTTGCTAATAGGTGTTAGAGCATTTTTCCTGAGTTTTTGCAGTAGTCTTTATAATATTCTGACAATATTTATAATGGCATTTTATTCAATCGGTATATTCACTCGAACAATGCTTGGTATTAAGGCCTTTTCAAACATAATGATTGGTCTTGTTCTATTTTCTTCTTGTTACCCTTTCCTATTTGAGGTTGTTGATAATATAATACTTCAGTCTTTTAAAAAGAGTATCTCGGATGACTCGGGTTACTTGTCGGCTTCAGTTTTGACTCTTGGCAGTTTAGTTTACACTGCTTTACCTGTACTATCTTTTAAAATTGTTATGACTAAGGGAATAGACTTAGCTAAATCTATTGCTAGTAAAGCTTCAGCACCGCTTGGTATGTCTACAGGCCTTAAACTTGCCGGAATGGCAGGTCGAAAAACGATGAAAACTGGTACTATGCTAGGCCATTCTGTAGATAAGCGGGGATATACATATAGTTCTGGAGAAAATAGGAATGAAAACTTCATTAGGGAACAAAAAGAAAGTAATAAAAAGATTAAAGACCTTAAGAAGCAATATAAATCTATAGGAATTGATCCCACTAATGCTGTTAATAAAGAGAAGCAGAGTTTTATGGATAAGTGGGGTAGTGAGTATTCCAAGCAATCTGGTATTAGTTCAGGATTACACGGCTATAGCAAGGCTATTAAATATACTTCTAAAAGAGCTGTTAATTCTAAATTTGCTAGAAAAGTTGTACGCAAAGCTTCTAAAATAGACCCAAAACATGAAAAAAATGTAAAGAAACATAGCGGAGTTCAGCCAAATTACTCAAGTAATAATGTAAATGTAGATATTAGTACAAAAAGAGACAAGGCTCTCGGCCAAAAAGTCTATAAATCTAGGAAGGCATATGAAAATATTAAAAATACTTCCGCTACTGTTACTTCAATAAAGACAGACCTAAAAACCAAAGACAATAAGCTACAACACAAAAAAAGTTTTCAAAGGGATTTTACAGACCAAATTCCTCATAATAATTTTAAAGAAATATGAAATTTAACTATTTGGGAGATGCAATGATTAACCTATTTATTAAATCAAACTTAAAAAATATACTAAACTTAGTACTCATTTTAACATTATTTTTCTGGGCTTCTGTTTCAAGTGTAAAGTTGTTGAAAGCATCAACAAAAGTCTTAGTGATAAAAGTCCACAAAAATGGAACTGAGGTTCTTAATGAGGACGTTGTTGATAAACGCTCTAGACAAGATCTAATTAATTTAACTAATAAGTTTATACTTACCTACTATTCATATAATCAGACTAGCTTTGATGAACAGAAAAGGTCTGCTTTAGAACTTTTCTCTGAAGACTTATTTGCTGTAGAACTTAAAAAAGCTATCAACGAAAAAGTGGAAATATCAAAGAGAAACTTCTCTCAGGAAGCAATTATAAAAAAAATCGATATTCTTGCAGGAAATACTATAGAAATCGACTTACAAAAGACTGTGTTTGAAAAAGCTCAAAACTATTCTGTTAGTTCCACACTAATACTAAATCTAAACCCTATAGAAAGGTTTATAGAGAACCCATACGGTTATGAAATAACAAATATTATAGAAAAAAAGAGGTACTAATGCTTTGTAACATAATTTTATTTTTATTAAGTATCTTCGATGCTAGCGCTGAAAGAATCCTGCATAAATCTATTAACCCTAAAAATGTCCAAACTGTATTCGTAGTGCCAGGCAAGCCTCTACTTATCGAATACCCTTGCGACATTAAGTATGCTTTACCAGGCACTAAAACAGATTTAGAGATCAAAGTTGGTGTGGAGAAAAAAAATAATATCACATTTTGGGCTCACTCGATGTCTGATGTCATTGGAATTAACATAATGTGTGGGGAGCATCTCTTAGTTTATGATGTAATCCCACACAAACACAAATATCAAAACTACATACGAGTTACAGACCTTACTTTCACTATGAATGAGAGTAAACGAAGGCTTATAAGCTCTAGTGAAAACGCTAGCTTCAATGAAAATCAGAAGCCAAAAAATCGAAAGCTAATATCAGAAGGAACTTTATTCAAAAGTGGTAGGAGGTAATTGTGCTTTTACTGTTAATATTATGTTTCGCAAACCTTAATGTATCTGCAAGTACAGAAAAAAGAACTGAAGCATACAAAATAAATAAACGTGGCTCTAGAAACCCATCATTTTCATTAGCTAAGCCTGAGAAAGTGGAAGGATCTAGGCCTATCATTAAACGAAGAATACCTGTGAAGCGTAAACGAAAGCCTTCAAACATGCGAAACACTATAGTTTCAAATCGACTTGATAATTTGATTCTAAGATCGGAAAAAGGATCCTCATTTAATAACCTTGGTATTCATATTGGCGACCAACTTGTCATAAAAATTGATGAAAATATGATCGGTTATGGCCAGTCAAAGAGAACCGTCTCTGGTGACGTCATGAACCCATCCTTAGAAGGTTTTAAGGCAATAGGTAATGTATCTATGGATGCTAAAACTAAAGAACTCGTTGTTATTTTTGATAGAATTATTGGGCCAAATGGTAGTAATAAACATACTTTGAAGGCCGAGTTAAGAGTTAAAGGTCGTCATGAGTCAAAGTTCTGGACTTATTTTTGGGCGAGTGTTGGAGCAAACATGGTCGGTGGATTCGCTGAAGCATCTAAAGAACAAGAACATACTAT
>CALJPJ010000156.1 GCA_937980625.1 uncultured Bdellovibrionales bacterium | reverse complement strand
CTTATAATATTTGAGAAT
Organism: uncultured Bdellovibrionales bacterium; assembly: GCA_937980625.1. Classification (GTDB taxonomy): domain Bacteria; phylum Bdellovibrionota; class Bdellovibrionia; order Bdellovibrionales; family UBA1609; genus JAHDIR01. The sequence goes on along the minus strand of CALJPJ010000156.1, from coordinate 2,921 downwards.
CTTGATTTTAAATTTAAACTCTTAGCCTCTGATATTGATACAGATGTTTTGAACCAAACTAAAAATGGGATTTATGACGAGTTACAAATGAAAAATATACCGGAAAAACTAATTCAGACTTTTTTTGACAAAGGAAACGGAGCTAATGAGGGTTTATTTAAGTTCAAAAGTAAATTTAAAGTTAATTTAAAAATTCGAAAAATAAATATTGCTGAACCTAAATTAAACTTTCCTATTAAATTTGACGTAGTTTTTATTAGGAATATTCTCATTTACTTTGATAAAAAAACTACGAATAACTTTATTGTTAATTTAAAAAATAACTTAAATGAAAATGCTCTCTTATGTTTTGGCTTATCTGAGGGCTTACCCAATAATTTAACTGGGTTTCAATACACTAATGCTTCTGTTTATCGCTATGCAAATAGTGATCGTCATAGTGATATTAGTAGCTCCTCCTCCCCAGACCTTATAGCTATTGGTGCATCGACTGGTGGACCACAAGCCATAGAAAAAGTGTTATCCAACTTTCCAATAGACTGCCCTCCCATCTTAGTTGTTCAGCATATACCAAAGCTTTATGATGAATCACTAGCTAAAAGATTAGATAATATTTTACCTCTTCGTGTAATAATTGCTAAGCATGGCGATCCACTTAAAAATGGTAACGTATACATTGCTCCAAGTAATTACCAAATGAAAGCTAAACAAATTAAAAATAAATTTTATATTCACTTAAATCAGATAGATCACATTACAGGCCATAAACCATCAGTTGACTATTTGTTTGAAAATTTAGCTCTTATCACCAATCTTAAGATATGTGCTGCTCTACTTACCGGAATGGGTAAAGATGGCGCAAAAGGCTTATTAGAGTTAAAAAATAATGGTCAATTCACAATTGCACAAAATGAAAAAAGCTCCACTGTTTTTGGAATGCCAAGAGCAGCTATAGAATTACATGCAGCTCATGAAGTGCTGAGCTTAGTTGAAATTGGAAAAAAATTACTCAACTTTCCAAAACTTAAAATAAAAAATAAACACAAATACATTAGTTAATTTACAGGCTAAATTCAGCTGTTATTAATTTTAAGCTACAGCTAAATACTGTCTTAATTCAAATCAGAGCTATAGCTGTTTAATATTTCCAACTGGGTATTTATATATGCAGCCGTATTTTGGCTATAAACTTCACTATAAGCATTATCTCGGCAACCAATGACAGGAGGGACATAACCAATAATTTTATTGTTTTTATAAACAACTAAACTTCATTGATGTCGTAACGATAATCTCTAGCTTTATCAAGGCACCTATTGGTAAGTTAAAAGCTGTAATTTATTCATCCTTCAAGTTGCTTTTGACAAAAACAAGAACCTTTTGACGTTGGTTTACAGACAGTAAAAACTTAGCTCTTGATAAATCATTATAATCTCAATGTTTTTTAAACTACTAATAACTTCCTAAAACTTATTTTGCTGGCATATTTATTGCTATTTAGTCAGTAACTTCAGTTAAAATTTAAAGGAGAAGCCTATGTTCAAACTTAATAATATTTTACTCTCAACCCTGTTTATTGGTGCCCTTCCCTTTGCAAGTGTAAGCTCTGAACCAACAAATAATTGTATTGAAAATAGTGATATAAAAGTATGTAAACATCAAACTGTTTATATCAAAAGAATTTTATCTGAAGAGCCTGAGGAAGCCACTGTACTATCAATAAAAAACAACACAAAAGTTGTATTAAGCTATTATGTCAATGATGTTAAAAAAATTGATACCTTTAAGGTGTCCAAGCTTTTTATTACAACTGGGTGCACTCAAAGTGGTTTTTTCTGCGTTTTAGACAGTGTTTATGCTAGAGGGAAAATTTTAAATCGGTCTAAAATTCTTGCGATTAATCCAACATCAGACAAAATCGTTATTAAAGAGTCTATTGCATTAAAACGCTTATTGAAAGTCTCTGAAAAAAGTCTCTATGGAGAGGGCTGCATTAAAGGTGTATGCAGCGGAGATTATGCTGTGAATCACTGGTATAAAGCTAGCGTGCCACCTTTTTACATACACGCAGTAAACCCAACTACTCACCAAGCCTTATCTTCTATTGTGTACACTACCTTTTTATATCAAAAAACGCACAAAATTAAAAACTTAACTATTATAAGACAAAATCCATATGCTGAAAGGTAAATGTTAAACTAATAAAAACTAAGTACACTATACATAAAGATAAAATCTAGCTTAATGTAAAGAGCACTTAATTAAAGAGATAGCTCTATATCAGTTAAAGGTCTTGCTACACAAGTTTGTATATATCCCTCTTTTATTTCTTGAGGAGTAAGACCTGAGTCTGAAAATGAATCAACCTCTCCGGATAATAGTTTACATTTACAAGAGCCACAAACACCAACTCTACAAGCAAAGCTGATTGGTTGATTTTTATTTTCAAAAAACTCAAGTAGACTATCTTTACCATCGTATTCAAAGTCTTGTCCTGCGAATTTAACTTTAGCCTTTACAGGTTTGATTTTAGATTTATCTAAACTTGCAGGAGAAGCAAATTTTTCCGAGTGAATGACGTCTAAACCAACACCATTTTCAAGTAGCTTCTCTGAAACTGAATCTGTCAATATAGGTGGACCACAAAAAAAGTATTTTGCTTCCTTAAAATTGGGTAATGAATTCTTAATTAAATCTAATGTAATAAATCCTTTCTCTCCCTGCCAGTCATCTTCTTCTTTAGTTGACAAAACAGGGATGTAACTAAAGTTAGGATACCTATTTTGATAAGTTCTTAACTCATCATGAAAAGCTAAATCATTTTTTGTGCGCGCACCATAAAACAAATAAATAGGTGTTGTACTTGCTACGTCAGCTGCCGTTTTAATCATTGACAAAAATGGAGTAATTCCAATTCCTCC
>CALJPJ010000155.1 GCA_937980625.1 uncultured Bdellovibrionales bacterium | reverse complement strand
TTCATTATTATTCATATTTTTATTTACTGTTGATAAAAATTGTAGTCTATCAAACTCGTAATGCAAATGCTTATTTGCAGATTCAATAGACTCCTTTATGATTGGCTCATACCACTTTGCCATTTCCACTTCAACTTGATTTACCAATGGAGTAATAAATTGAGAAATTCGCTCATCTACTTTTGGCATTTCAGCTGGAGTTAATTCCTTTAAGACATCGATATTTTCTAAATGAGGACTATTAGTTATAAACTTTCCAGTATGATCAATAACAAAAGACTTAACCTGTAAAGGTAAATACTTCCCCAGCTCTAAGTATTTTGGACCCGTAGACTCTAAAACTACTGAAGCTTCCAAAATAGCTCCATTAGCAAATGGCGAGTCTGGCCATTTACAAAACGCAGTGACACCTTCATTTCTATCTAAAAGCATACTTAATGACTCTTCGGTAATTTGATGATCTTGGGTTAAAAATGTAATATCTTCTCTTTCTAGAGCAACAGACCTATCAAAAGCTAATAACTTATCTTCTCCTGAAGTAATTCCAGGAAAACTTTCTATAAAGCTTAAAGAGTCTCCCTCAATAAGTAATGTTCCACGATTATCAAACTCTTTGTATTGAATATTATAATGGTCAAACAATGACTTCATAAACAGCTCAAGCCTTGGATTATCATCTTTATCTTCTACTAGATCAACTAACTGTGCTCCAACGGTTGGATTATAAGAGTTAATATCCATTAAGACATCAACACTGTCCTCTTGTTCTTTTTTTACTTTTTCAATTTCAATTTTTGTCAAGTTTAGCAACTTATCTAGTTGCGAAACATTACCTTGAGCCGTTTCCTCAAAATGGGCCATCATTTCTTCTAGCTCATTTTTAAATTTCTCATAAACAATACCCAACCCACTCCACGAGCGCTCAAAACAATTTAGGCCCTCGCTATACCATCTAAACAGAACCTCATCTTCTGTGTTCTTAGACCAAACGGAATAAATTTGAATATCATTTTTTTGCCCTATTCGATCAAGCCGGCCAATTCTTTGTTCCACTAAATCTGGGTTCATTGGCAAATCAAACAAAATTAAATTGCTACAAAATTGAAAGTTCCTTCCCTCTCCGCCAATTTCACTACAAACTAAGGCATTAATCGTTTTACTTTGAGCAAATCCTGCTGCCTGCATATCTCGCTCTAAAATAGTCAGATCTTCGTGAAAAATTGAAATTTTTAAATCTGAATGTTTATTAAACCATTTATTTATTTTTAAAACTGTTTCTTTAGATGAGCAAATTACTAAAACTTTTTCCTGGCTATTACTTTTTAAAAAGTGATTTAGCCACGCAACTCTGTTTTCAAAACCTTTTTCTACATTTATAGAGTGTAATATTCTTTTGGGAAATCCTTGTAATTTCTCTCGTCTATTACGGTAAAACACACGCCCAGTTCCATGACGATCTACTAAAGCATCTAATATAGCAGTTTTATTTTCTTTGCTGTTAATAAGTAACTCATGCAAATGCAAATCATCTGGAAATATTTTTTTTAACTTTAAAGATATTTCTTTACTAACCCCTTGCTTATCTATCTTTTTTGCTAAACCAGCAATGGTCTTCATTTTAGTGACCTGATCACTAAATTTTGTAAAATCATTAAAACGATTTGGGTCTACTAAATTCAACAATGAAAATTGAGACTCCAGCCCATACATTCTTGGAGTGGCCGTCAAAAGCAGCATGCCTTTTGACTTAAAACTCAACCCCTTAACTAAGCTCCAGTTTGTAACCTCATTTTCATCTCGAGGTAGCTTTAAATGATGGGCCTCATCTACAATAATTAAGTCCCAATCCACTGATAGAGCTTGATTTAAGTACTTTGGACTTTCTAATAAGAATTCAACTGAACATATCGCTTTATTAATAACTTCAAAAGCAGAGTTTTTTTGTGTTAACTCCTCTTGTTCACATCTTTCTACATCTAAGACTGTTAACAACTCGTTAAAACGTCTGTACATTTCAGCTAACCACTGATGGGTTAATGACTCAGGTACCAAGATTAAAACTCGGTCTGCACGCCCTAAAGCTCTCATTGCACTAAAAATTAACCCAGCTTCTATAGTTTTTCCAAGACCAACCTCATCTGAAAGAAGAACTTTCGGCTCAGCTTGTGATAAAACTGTATTTGCAATAAATAGTTGATGTGGAATTGGCGAAACTCTAGCGCCGACGAGACCTAATACACCAGAAGAGTTTGCTTCTCCTCGTAAAGCCCAGGCTTCTTTTCTTAAATCAAAAGTTTTATAATTCCCTAGTTGCCCAGATAATATCATATCTAAAGCACCTAGATTACTAATTTGATCTGATAAATCATATTCCCAACACTGATCACTTTCGCCAATATACAAATTTAAACCATTATCTTGCTTTATATCCTTGATAACAAATGTACGACCTTCTATATGAGTTGCCTCATCCCCGATTTTTAAAACATATCTTTGAATTGGACTCTCGACCAAACTACTATACGATCGCTCTTCACCAACCCGAGGAAAAGTAACTTTAATATTTTTTTGTTGAGTTGCTGACTTAATAATGCCAACTCCCATATCAGGCTCAGTGCGACTGATAACTCTTTGATTTTTTTTAAACATCAAAACGGATCCTAAGTTATAATAGATAAAAGTAAATATATCTTCTATACAAAGAGACATCAAATGAATATCTTTATTCTATTAATAATTTTGTTCAACATACACTAAACTTGACCATTTGCTCTTTGACATATTATTCAAAACCATTATTATTGCTGCTATAAACATTTAAATAGGATTTACAGTATGATTAAAATTTTTGGATCCCCTCAATCAAGTTCAGGACGTTGCTATTGGTGCCTTGAAGAAGTTGGCGCTAACTATGAAGCTCAAGCCATTAGCTTCAAAGACAAAGAACATAAATCTGAAAGCTTTTTAAAAATTAACCCAAACGGTAAAGTACCAGCGCTTATTGATGGTGACTTAGTCTTATCTGAGTCAATGGCAATTAATTTTTACCTTGCTGAAAAATATAAGCCTGAATTACTTGGCAATTCTATTGAAGACAAAGCTAAAGTTAGGCAGTGGAGTTTCTGGGCGATTGCAGATTTACAACCACCTATTATAAATATTTTCATCCAAAAGAATTTTGTACCTGATGAGCATCGCGACCAATCTTCGATTGAAAAATCTGAGAAGAAACTACCTCCAATGTTAGAAAGCTTAAATCAACAACTTAAAGGAAATAATTTTTTAGTTGGTAATAAATTTAGCTTAGCGGATTTAAATGTTAATTCTGTAGTATCAATTTGCATACCCATTAACTATGACCTGTCTGAATATAAAAACGTGGTGAAATGGCTTGAAACTATTTCGCAACGCCCAGCTTTTCAAAAATACATATCTCTTAATTAAGTCATATATATACACTTAAGTTGGCTTAGCCGCCAACTGAGTATCAACTTTCTTCACTTTTTAAACTTAAAGTAATTGGTTATTATATTTCATGCTAAACAAAGCTAGCCTAAATCAATTAAATAATATGCCAAGGCACCTTAGTGAACATGGATATTTCAACTTATCAAATCTATTCAATATTAATTTTTTAGAGCAAATAATAAGTAGCTACGACAGTTTATCTGCTAATTTTAAACCTGCTAAAATAAGTAAAGGAAATAATAAATCAATCAACAAAGAAGTTCGTAACGATAGTAACTTATGGCTAACCAACTCAGAACAAAGCTTTCAACCAATTTGGCACTTACAAAATTTAATTTCTCAAACCTTAAAAAAAGAATTATTCCTGCCCATCAAAAGATATGAAACTCAACTCTCACTCTACTCACCCAATCAATTTTACAAAAGACATGCTGATAAACACTCTAAAATGCCCGCGCGGCTTATTTCTCAAGTTTTTTACTTAAGTGATTGGTCACACAAAAACCAAGGAGAGCTTATTATTTATAAAATTAAAAATAATATCAAAATTGCCCCCATTAAAAACTCATTAATAATTTTTCTAAGTGAACTGGAGCACGAGGTTTTGCCAACTAAGCAAATAAGAAAAAGTATTACTACATGGTACAGAAACGATATTTTATAAAAAATTCTCAAAAAATTTTATACTTTAAAGAAATCATAAAATTTTACTAAATAATTTAAGACAGTTAACTACTTTATACTAATTCAATTAAATAACTCCCTAAATTCTAAATTTATTTAAATCATAATGTGCTCAAACAGCTCCCAGCTGGAGAACTCCGCGCATTACAATTTAAATAAGTTTAGAATTTAGGGAGTTATTTAATTGAATTGGTATTATTTAGAAAACTTCACTAACGCTTCTCCCTCTAAACGATAAGTCCACCACTCTTTCATATGCTTAGCACCAATTTTATCGTAAAAATTAATTGCAGGAGTGTTCCAGTCTAAAACAGACCAATCTATTCTTTTACACTTATTTTCATTAGCAATACTCGCTAGCTTTTTAAATAAAGACAAGCCAAACCCTTCACCCCTATATTCTGGTAAAACAAATAAATCTTCTAAGTAAAGTGAAGGCCTTCCCTCCCATGTTGACCAAGTATAAAAATATAGAGCAAAACCCACTGGTTTCTCTTTATGCTCACAAATAAGCGCTTTAAAAAAACTTGTTTCACCAAAACCATCTCTAATAATGTCAGCTTCTGTTGTTTTGACTGCGTCTGGCTCTTTTTCATAATGAGCCAATTCGTTAATTAGTTGCAATATTATCTGAGAGTCACTCGCTGTTGCTTGTCTTATGAATTTATCCATTTAAACCTCCTATTGCTTAAGGTGTATTTTAACAAAATTAATAATTTATTACATTAATTCCATTGAATAATTACATAAATTTTAATTTAATAAACCTTTTAAGGTGTATAAAAAAAAATCTATACATTGTAATTAAAATTAAACTAATGAATTACTTAAATTAGATTATGACTAATAAAAATTAAAGGATCTTAATGAATATAATTAATCAACTCTTACAAAAGGCTGGTCATTATATTGGCAAAGGTGAAAACCACGAAGGGAAAAAGTTTAAGGCTCGCTTTTGCCTTGCGCCAATAATTAACGGAGCAGGTATTAAAATTAATTATGAAACTACAGGTTTAAATGATGACCTTTTACACAAAGAAGAAACCATCATTGCACTCAATCAAAATACAAGGCTAAGTCTATGGACTCTAAATAGTAATGTGCCCTACTTATATGAGCATGAACTAACAACTTGTAACGACATAAATTCAGATATTGAATCAAAATTTATTTTTCGTCACAACGATCCTGAAGATAGAGCTCGCTTCAGAGAAGACATAGAGCTTATACTATGGGAAAATGAAATGATTTCATATAATTACAGCTGGGGGCTCCCCAATAAAGACTTTACTTCACGATCAAAAGTAAACTTATATACAAATTAAACGCTCTGCACCTAACAGGCCTAAGTTATGTTATATTTTTTTATAAAGGCAATAGACAATCAACCTAGTACTTTCATTTTACGAATTGAGTCTATCCTAGAAAGCCTAATAAATTATTAATTGATATTGAATTAACAATTAATTAAATATAAAGTCTATAAAGCTCTAATAATATTTAATAAGCTCAACTCATTTATCAAAGTAAATTGACTCGATAAAGTCTTTAAGCCCAAGAGAGAAGTTAATAATGACAGTTATTGAACATATTGAAAAATCTAAAAGCCCATTATTCAGCTACGAAATTGTTCCACCTCCTCGTGGACGATCAGTCAAAGATGTTGTTGATATTGTAAAAGAGCTTGTTCCTTTTAAACCACCTTGGATCGACGTAACTTCTCATTCTTCTAGCGCCTTTTACAACGAAAAGCCTGACGGGACTATTGAAAGACGAATATACAAAAAAAGACCCGGCACACTTGGCATTTGTGGTATTATTCAAAATCGATTTAAAATTGATACTGTAGCTCATATCTTATGTAACGGATTTACAAAAGAAGAAACAGAAGACGCCTTAATCGAATTAAACTATCTTGGTGTTGAAAATATTCTCGCTTTACGTGGTGACGGTGTAAATTATAATAAAAAAGTCTCCAGTGGACGTAGAGTAAATTCTTATGCGTCAGATTTAGTCAGTCAAATTGATCAACTTAATAAGGGTGATTACGTCAATGAAGATATTTCTGGAGCTGACCCTCTTAAATTTTGTATTGGTGTTGCTGGTTATCCAGAAAAACATTTTGAATCACCAAACTTAAAGCAAGATATTAACTACTTAAAAAATAAAATTGATCTGGGCGCGCAATACATTACTACCCAAATGTTCTACGACACAACAAACTATATTAACTTCGTTAAACATTGCCGTTCTATAGGTATTGAGTGCCCAATTATCCCAGGGCTAAAAATTTTAAAATCTGTAAAACAATTAAAATCGCTACCTAAAAATTTTTACATTCACTTTCCAGATCAACTGGTTGAAGAGGTTTTAGCTAACCCAGAACACGTTAAAGAAATTGGCGTAAACTGGGCTTGTAAACAAATTGAAGAGTTATTAAATTTTGATGTTCCTGCCGTTCATTTTTATATTATGAATGACGTTAATACTGTCACCAATGTTGTGAAAAGGTTTTACTAACTTTGAAAAATTTTGATCTAATTACTAAGTACTTATGCCAAGAAGCTAAAAATAGAATATTATTTCTTGACGGTGCCATGGGCACCATGATTCAAAAACATAAATTAAGCGAAGATGATTTTCGTGGTGAATACTTTTCAGAATCAAAGGTTGATTTAATTGGCAACAATGATCTACTTAGCTTAACTCGGCCTGATATTATAAAAGATATCCACATACAATATCTCGAGGCTGGCTCTGATATTATTGAAACAAACACATTTTCTGCAACTAAAATTGCACAAAAAGATTACGGTCTTGAAGATCATGCTCAAAAAATTAATACAGCAGCGGCCGAGGTAGCTATTGCAGCATGTAATGAAATTATGAGTAAATACCCTGACCGTAAATGTTTTGTTGCCGGAAGCCTTGGCCCAACCAATAAAACTAGTTCTTTATCGCCAAACGTTAATTCTCCTGGCTACAGAGATATTACTTTTGATGAACTCGTTGAAGCTTACTTTGAACAAGCCGAAGCACTCATTGATGCCGGTGTTGATTTACTAATGCCAGAGACTACGTTTGATACACTCAACCTAAAAGCCGCACTTTATGCTATTGAAAAATTAAACAAAAAATTAAAAGTTAAAATACCCACAATAATATCTATTACTATCACTGATAATTCTGGACGTACTTTGTCTGGTCAAACCGTTGAAGCCTGCTGGAATTCAATATCGCACTTTGATGCAGTTGCCGTTGGAATTAATTGTGCTTTGGGTGCAAAAGAAATGAAACCATTTCTCGCTGAACTTTCAAAGGTCGCAACAACAAATATTAGCTGTTACCCTAATGCTGGACTCCCCAACCCTTTATCCGACACTGGCTATGATGAAACTCCAGAGCAAACTGCTGAGTTCTTATATGACTTTGCCAACTCTGAACTTATTAATTTTGTTGGTGGGTGCTGTGGGACCACACCAAGTCACATCAATGCTATTGTTAGAAAGTTAAAAAAAGTAAAACCCAGAGCATGGATAAAACATAAAAATGGAACTCACCTTTCAGGACTTGAACCACTGAGTATAATACCATCCGAAAACAAACAACTTTCCTTCACTGTAGTCGGTGAAAGGACGAACATTACTGGCTCACCTAAGTTTTCCAGGCTTATCAAAGAAAATAATTTAGATGCGGCCCTCGATGTGGCCAGGCAACAAGTTAAAAATGGGGCCAACATTATTGATATTAACTTTGATGAGGGTATGCTCGATAGTGAAAAATTAATGGTTGATTTCCTTAATTTAGTTTCAAGCGAGCCTGAAATTTGTAAAGTCCCAATAATGATAGACTCATCTAAATGGTCAGTCATTGAAGCTGGACTTAAATGTGTACAAGGTAAATCAATAGTAAACTCTATTTCCCTGAAAGAAGGAGAGGATGTATTTTTAGAACAAGCTAAGCAAATACAAATGTATGGTGCTGCAGTTGTTGTAATGGCATTTGATGAAAATGGCCAAGCAGCTACTAAAAATGATAAAGTGCGCATTTGCAAACGTGCTTACGAACTATTAACTAGTAAATTAAATTTCAACCCCTATGACATTATATTTGATGCTAACATTCTAACTGTTGGAACCGGTATCAGTGAACACAACCAATACGGTATCGACTTTATTAACGCGGTAAAAGAAATAAAAAAACAATGCCCTGGCAGCCTTACTATTGGTGGCGTTAGTAATTTATCTTTTTCTTTTAGAGGTAATAATGTTGTTCGAGAAGCCATGCATTCTGCTTTTTTATACCATGCAATTGAGGCAGGCCTTGATATGGCCATTGTTAATGCTGGCATGCTAACCATATACGATCAAATCCCAACAGAATTAAAAAATAAAGTTGAAGATGTGATTTTAAATCGACACTCTGACGCTACAGAAAATTTAATTAACTTTGCCTCCACAGTCAGCTCTGATAAAAAAAGTAAAAAAGAAACTTCTTTAGATTGGAGAAAAAAAACTGTTAACGACAGAATTACTCATTCTCTCGTCCATGGAATCGACAAGTTTATAACTGATGACACAGCTGAAATTTTTCAAGAAATAGGCAACCCTCTGTCAGTGATTGAAGGCCCTTTAATGGAAGGCATGAAGGTTGTCGGCGAACTATTTGGTGCTGGAAAAATGTTTCTCCCACAAGTTGTTAAATCTGCACGCGTCATGAAAAAAGCTGTGGCTTACTTAGAGCCATTTATGGAAAAAAAGGATGGCGAGGCTTCCTCACAAGGAACTTTTGTTATAGCCACTGTAAAAGGTGATGTTCACGATATTGGAAAAAATATTGTTTCTGTAATACTTGCTTGCAATGGTTATAAGGTTATTGACCTAGGAGTTATGGTTTCATGTGCAGATATCATAAAGGCTGCTCAGTCTAATGATGCCGATTTTATTGGCCTCAGTGGGTTAATTACCCCATCTTTAGATGAAATGATTTATAACGTAAAAACTTTTTCAGAACAAAATATTAACCTACCAATTTTTATTGGTGGCGCAACAACGTCCTTAATGCACACAGCAATAAAAATTGCCCCTCATTACCAAGGTATTTTGTGTCACATTAAAGATGCATCACTTGTAGTGAACGAATGCCAAAAACTTTCTACAGATAGCAAGAGGGTCAATTATCTAACTCAACAAAAATTAAAGTTTAAAAAATACCAAGATAATTTTGAAAAAAAAGACATTGAACTACTCAAATATGATGATGCCATTAAAAATAAATATTTAATTGATTGGGATAATCATCAATTTTTACAACCTAAAAATATTGGAGAACAAATTTTTAATAATGCAACAATTGAAGATTTAGAGCCTTATATTGACTGGTCACCATTTTTTTGGACCTGGGGACTAAAAGGTGTTTACCCTAAAATTTTTGATCACGCCAAATACGGATCTGAAGCTCAAAAAGTTTTTGATGATGCTAAAAAAATGATTAAACACTTGAAAAACCAAAAAATGGACTTTAAAGCCACCTACAGTATTTGGCCTGCCAACTCTGAAGGTGAGTCAGTCAGCGTGTTTAGTAACAACGACAGAAGCTCTACAATATGCTCATTAAACTTTCTGAGACAGCAAGAAAAAAAGGCCAATAATAAACCACACTACTCACTTGCAGATTTTATTGCACCAAAAGGTTATAATGATTTTATAGGAATGTTTGCTGTAACTGCTGGAAAAAATATTCTGCAAATAGCTGAGAATTACAAAAACAGTAATGATGACTATAATGCTATCCTCGTTCAAGCCTTAGGTGACCGATTTGCAGAGGCCTACGCTGAATTTATACATAAAAAAGCACGCTTACAATGGGGTATTAACGAAGACTTAAGCAATCTTGACTTAATACAAGAAAAGTACCAAGGTATCAGACCAGCCCCTGGTTACCCTGCTTGCCCAGACCATAACGAGAAATTAAAAATATGGCAGGCTCTTGATATAGAAAAAAATTTAGATATTCACTTAACTGAAAATTATGCAATGACACCCAATAGTTCTGTTTGTGGTTATATTTTTGCTAATAGTGAGTCAAAATATTTTAAAGTTGGTACTATTGGCAAGGAACAAGCTAAGTTTTACTGTGATAAAACTAAACTCACACAAGAGCGTCTAATCAGTATTGGTGTAAATATTAAGATTTAATTATATTTAAAAAAACTAATTTACTGACGCGTAAAGAACAGTTTCGGTACCATGAGTCGTGTAATGATCTAAATAAAACTTATAACCTAGATTGAGTTGGTCAATATACTTTAGAAGGGCATAAAAATCTTCATTCCTATGGTAAGCACTTATACCTAATTTGGGTCTATATTTTTTTAGTATATTCTTGGCACCCTTTAAAGCGTTTAGTTCGTAACCCTCAATATCCATCTTAATATAATCAACCTTAGCAATCTTATTGTTTTTTACGTAAGTATCTAATGTAATTGTTGAGATATGACTTGTATCAACATTACCATAAACAAGTGATGCCCCCGGCATAATCTTTTCTTCCTCACTAGAAGATGAAATACTTTCTTTTTTTATATCATCTTTATCACCTACGGCATAAGGGCAAAAAATTATTTGGTCAATCATTCTAGGGTTTTGCTCTAGGTTAAGCTTAAATACTTTTTCATGGGCTGGTAAAAAATCAAAACTAAAAACTTTACCACTCGGGCCAATATCTGCCGCAAAAGCTATAGCTGTGTCACCAAAACATGAACCTAAATCAAATACATAATCACCATCTTCTGGCTTTATATGAACCCCCTCCCTCTCCAAACGATACTGTTTAATAAAAAAAGACCAGGCAATATTTTCTGAAACTCCATCAAAATAAATTTTATAACCTTTATACTCAAATTCAAAGTGTCGGAGTGCTCTTGAAAAAGAGGTTGCAGCTAACTTAGAGGACCCAATATCAAAAGACTGGGCTAACTTCCTATCTTTAAAATGCTTTTCATTATTTGTTGATAACTTAATAAATTTATGCCCTAGTATTCTATATAAAATCAAATCCATAAAAAGATTT